>JANPCT010000967.1:0-5486 GCA_031431095.1 Acidobacteriota bacterium
GAAGAGCGGTTCGAGCCGCACCGCCGTGCTCGAGAAGAGATCCCACGATATCCGTGACGCGGTGCGGTGGTAACACGCGGCGACCCACGCGATGCGCGCGTCGAACGGATACAGGAGGGTTGCTTCCCCTTCCCGGGTCGGCTTCGGCAGCGGGATGTTGAACGGCGATCGCATGAGCAGGCGCTTCATCTCCGCCTCCATCACGCGATTCGCGCCGCCGGAGCCCGTCAGCCGCAGCTCGTCGCATTTCACCGTGCCAGGACCTCGATCGCCGCGCGGGCGGCGTAGTGGCCGCACATGCCGTGCACGCCGATGCCGGGCGGCGTGGACGAGGAGCAGAGGAAGACGCCGTCGATCGGTGTGGCGTAGGGATTCAGGCTGAACACCGGCCGCATGAACATCTGCGCGAGATCAGACGCGCCGCCGCCGATATCGCCGCCGACGAGATTCGCGTTCCGGCGTTCCATTTCCGCCGGGCCCATCGCGCTGCGGGCCAGGACGCAGTCGCGAAACCCGGGGGCGAACCGCTCGATCTGATCCTCGATGCGCGTCGTCATGTCGGCCGTCGAGCCGTTCGGGACGTGGCAGTAGGCCCAGAGTGTGTGGCGGCCGGCCGGCGCCCGTGACGGATCGCAGACAGTCGGTTGCACCAGCAGGACGTACGGCTTGTCGTGCAGGCGGCCCTCCCACGCGGCGCGCTCGCCGTCGGAAAACTCTTCGAAGGATCCGCCCCGGTGCAGCGTGCCGGCGCCGGCACACTCGCGCGCGCGCCATGGCACCGGCTCGCGCAGCGCCCAGTCCATCTTGAAGACACCAGGCCCATAGCGAAAGCGTTCGAGGCGGCGGCGGTAGCGCTCGGAGATGGCCGTGCCCGCGATCCGGAGAAACTGCCTCGGCGTCACGTCGCAGAGCACGGTGCGCGAGCGGGGCAGTTGTGCGAGCGAGTCGATGCGCGCATCGGTGACGATCTCCCCGCCAAGGGATCGCAGATAAGAGGCGAGTGCGTTCGCCACCTGCTGCGAGCCGCCGCGCGCCACCGGCCAGCCGGCAGCATGCGCCGCGACGATCAGCCCCAGCGCGTAGCCGGCAGTCGAGGCATAGTTCAGCGGCACCATGCTGTGCGCGGCCGCGCCGGCAATCATTGCGCGCGTGCGCTCGTCGCGGAACCTGCCCCTGGCAAGCGCTTCGGCCGAGCGTACGGCGCTCATCCCGAAGCGCGCCATGAGCAGCGGATGGCGCAAGCCGGGGGGGCCGAGCAACGCCTCCATCAGATCACCCGCGCGATCCGCGAACGGTGCAATCAGCCGGCGATAGGCGCGGCCGTCCGCCGCCACCATCGCATCGGCGGTGGCGTCAATCGAGCGCTCGACGACCACCGCTGTCCCGTCGTCACACGGGTGGGCGAAAGGGACGGGCGCGTGCGCGAACTCGAGCCCATGCGCCGAGAGTGGAAGAGTCCTGAGGAACGGCGACACGACAACGAGCGCGTGCACCGTCGAGCAGACGTCGTGAAGAAAGCCGGGCGCGGTCAGCGGCAGTGAGCGCGTGGCGCCGCCGATCGTGGGTTCAGCTTCGAATACCCGAACCGAGCGCCCGGCACGCGCCAGCGTGATGGCGGCCGCGAGGCCGTTTGGGCCGGAGCCGATGACGACCGCATCGAGCGTCAACGGTTGAAGGGCCGCTCCTGGATCCAGTTGAAGCCGCGGTTGAGAAGGGGAAACTTCGCCGGATCGAACCGCCTCGTCTCCATCCGCAGTTGGCGGCCCTGGAGCATCCCTTCCAGGATCAGGTGTTCAGCATCGGGTCGGTGGAAAGTGAGGGCGGAAGCGGGTCCGTTCGAACCGGCGCCGACCGCGATCGTGCCTGCGGCGGTGTCCACCTTGGCCTGGAAAGGCAGGAACGTATCGTCCATGAGCTGGAACGTCATGCTGGCGGGGGATTGGAAGAATACCCTGCGCCAGCGGCCGTAATCGCTGATCAGGGCGGCGCGCTCCTGTCCGTCGATCACCATCCTCTCGATGTTCCAGACGCCATAGAGCGGCGATCTGGGTGCGCCGCCGCCATACTGCGCCCATGCCTGTCGCGCGCGGGCGTAGTTGGTCCACACGATGTAGCCGCCGTAAGCCAGTTGCGCCGCCACCATCACGAGGACGGCGGTGCGCCGCCGGAAGAGCGGCAGTTGTGTGGATGGCGCGGCCGTTCGATTGAAGACGAGCACGTTGGCAAGCCGCCTGGCTTCGGGAGCGATCAGCACCACTGACATGAGCAGCAGGTGAAAGGCGAACAGCTTCACCGGCACGTCGTAGGTCATGTTCAGCGTGAAGATCTGCACCGTATCGCCAAACGTCGTCAGCGCGCCAACCATCGCGAGTTGCGGAACGAAGAGCAGGACGCCGGCAGTGAGCTCCATGAATCCGGCGAACATCTCGTAGCTCTTCGAGGCGCCGATGGAGTACCAAAGCACGCCCATGGGAGAAAAATTACCGAACGGCTCGAGCAGCCGCTGAAGCCCCGGGGCCGGCATCTGCAGCGGAATGGCCTTGACCATGCCGTAGGTGACCATCGTGGACCCGACCGCGAAGCGCAGGAACACGACGAACCATTTGTGCAGGGCGCGGTAGTTGGCGCGGCGGCTGTCGAGGGCGGACCACACCGCCGTGGTGGCTCCGGCTGCCATCAGCAGACAGAAGACCTGCAGGTAGTCGGCCATCGTGTCGCCGCTGCCGGTGCCCTCGAACGATGGCGCCGTCGGCAAGTGGAACACACGCATCCCGGTCCATGTGATCAGGCCGCGCATCATCGCGGTGCTGTCGAGGCTGCGGACCCAGGAGAACGGCAGCAACCCGCCGAGCATCTGCGTCGATACCACGAACAGGCCGAAGTAGAGAACGCAGAATCGGAACGCCAGCCGCGTCGGCAGCGACCACCGCGGCAGCGGCGCGGCTTCGGCACCAGGCTCGCGTGGGACTGCTGCGGCGGCGACAGGTGCGTCGAGCGTGGTGGTGTCCAGCATGACAGGTGGCAGCATGGGGCCTCCGGATCGGCAGGGGAATCCTACACCGTCGGCTCGGGCCTGAATCTTCTCCGGGCGGATCGGCCCGGATCGGTTATCATGGCCGGGCACATCCCATGTACAGGCGGCTCTTTTTCCTGGTTTTGCTGCTGGCACTGCCGGCATTGGTCCCGGCGGCCGTGTCGGCGGGCGCCGCTCAGAACGGCCAGGGGCTGCAACCTCTCGAGGTCATCCCGCTGCCGCGTGACGGCGAAGTCCTCGTTTCCTTCAAATTGAACGAGACGCTGACGCCTGAAGTCCGGACCGCGATTCAGAGCGGACTGACGATCAAGTTCGTCTACAAAGTCGATCTGCGCCGTACCTCGGCCGTCTGGGTGGATCGCACGCTCGCATCCGCTGTCGTCGCCGCCACACTGCGCTACGACACCCTCACGCGCCAGTACCATGTGGCGCGATCGGTGGACGGCCGCACCGAGTGGGCGGACGTGACCGCGCAGGAAGACGTTGCGTGGCGCTGGCTGACCAACGACTTCGCGCGATTGTCGCTCTTCCGGCGCGTCCCGCTCGAGACCAACGCCGAATACTACGTCCGCGTCCGCGCCAACGCTTCGCCCCGCGGAGCGTCTTTCATCTGGCCCTGGGCCGGGGACGATGCGGTCGGGCTGGCGAAGTTCACGTTCATCCGATAAGGCCATGCGCGCACCCCTCAGAACACGATTCGCGGTCCTCACAGCGCTCCTGCTGCTCGCGCTCGTGCCGGCGCGCGGCCAACAGCAGCCGTCGCTCTTCACGCCTGCCGGAACGCTGCCGGTGCTCGAAAGCTATCTCGAGGCCTTGCGCCAGCAGACGGGAATCCCCGGGATGTCTGCGGCGGTCGTCCGTGACGGCGCGGTGATCTGGGAAAAGGGCTACGGTTTCCAGAACGTCGCATCCCGCGTGCGCGCCACACCCGACACGCCGTATGTCGTCGCTGACATCAGCGGCACGCTTTCCGCCGTGCTCCTCCTGCAGTGTGTGGAGCAGCGGCGTTTGACGCTCGACGATCCATTACGCCGTCTCGCCATCCCTGAAGTGGACGGCGACGCGACGCTCCGCCAGCTCCTCAGCCACACGCCCCCGAGCGACGGCGTTGGCGCGGCGTTGTTCGCCTACAACCCGGCTCGCTACGCGCAGCTCACGGCGGTCATGGAATGGTGCGCGCCGCAGCCCTACCGCAAGAGCGTGGCGCATCGCGTGCTCAATCGCCTCGCCATGAAGGATTCGGTGCCGGGGACCGATCTGCTGGACCCCTCGCTCGAGTTACCTGAAGGGCTTTTCGATCCTCGCGACTTAGCCGACTACCGGCGCGTGCTCCAACGGCTCGCGGTTCCTTACAAGGTTGACGGCAAGGGACGCGCGGAACGCAACGATCTGCCAGGGGCGGCAATCGAGGCGGGCACCGGGCTGGTGTCGACGGTTCGTGATCTCGCACGCTTCGACATCAGCCTCAGCGAGCTGCTCACCGAGGAAACCTGGACCGCGGCGTGGACGCCGGCGGAGCGCGCCGGAGTGGCATCGCCGATGGGACTCGGCTGGTTCGTTCAGCAGTACAACGGCGAGCGCCTGGTCTGGCACTTCGGTTACGTGCAGAACGGCTATTCGTCGCTGATCCTGAAAGTGCCCGCCCGCAATCTGACCTTCATCCTCCTCGCCAACGGCGACGGCCTCAGCGCGCCGTTCCAGTTGCAGTCGGGTGACGTCACGCGGTCCCTCTTCGCCACCCTGTTCCTCCGCCTTGCGCTCTAGCGGCGGCGTCCGGCTGGCCGGTCTCGTCGCGTCCGCCGCGCTCGGCATTCTCCTCTTCCCGGCCATCGCCCGCGCTGAATGGCACATTACCCCGATGCTCGGGACCTCGTTTGCCGGCCGCACCACGCTGGTGAACCCGCAGCTTGGGGTGGCCAAACGCCACCTCACGCTTAGCGGCGCCGCCACCCTGCTCGGCGCCGGCGTGATCGGCGGGGAAGCCCTGCTGGTCTTCACGCCGGGCTTCTTCCAGACCAAGCAAAGCCCCCTGGCCGAGGTGCCGAGCGTCAAAATCGAGTCGTCACGCGCGGTCGCGCTCATGGCCAACGTTGTCATCACGACGCCGCGTCGTTTGACGGAGTACAGCCTGCGCCCCTTCGTCTCGGCCGGTGTCGGCTTGCTGCACACTTCGCAGACGCAGGAGGTCGATTTGCTGCCGCCGCTTCGTGCGAAGATGCCGGGCTATAACGTCGGCGGGGGTGCCGTGGGGTTCCTGACGACGCGGACGGGTGTCCGGTTCGATCTCCGCTACTACAGCACGCTGCGCGCGACGATCCAGGAGGGCGCAGCAATTGGTCCCGCGCGTCTGCATTACATGACCGCGTCCGTCGGCGTCGTCCTGCGCCGCTGACGCGCTGGTGCTCCGATCGCGAAATGGCTCGCGCACCGAGAACGCCGCAGCGCGGGATGC
>JANPCT010000968.1:0-1788 GCA_031431095.1 Acidobacteriota bacterium
GCGCCATCGGTGCGCCGCATCGCGCGCGAGCTCGGCGTCGACATCCGCCAGGTGAGCGGCACCGGCGCCGCCGGACGCATTAGCGTCGACGACGTGCAGGGATTTGTCAGGCAGGCGCTTGCCGGCGGCGGCAGCGCGCCGTCTTCGGTCAGAGAGTCGCAGCAGCCGCTGCCGGACTTCGCCAAATGGGGTGAGATCGAGCGCAAGCCGCTCAGCAACATCCGCCGCAAGACCGCGGAACATCTGAGCCGCGCCTGGAACACGATTCCGCACGTGACCAACCACGACAAGGCCGACATCACGGCGCTCGAAGAGCTGCGCAAAAAGTACGGCCCGCAGGCCGAGCGTGCCGGCGGCAAGCTGACCGTCACTGTCGTCGCGTTGAAGATCCTGGCGAGCGCGTTTCGCAGGTTCCCGCAGTTCGCCGCGTCGATCGACGTCAAGGGCGCGCAACTTGTGTACAAGAAGTACGCGCACATCGGCGTCGCTGTCGACACCGACCGTGGCCTGCTCGTGCCGGTCATCCGCGACGTCGACCGGAAGGGGATCGTGGAGCTCTCCGGGGAACTCGCGAAACTGTCCGACAAGGCGCGCGCCGGCAAGCTGTCTCTCGACGACATGTCCGGCGGCGTGCTGACCGTGACGAACCTGGGCGGCATCGGCGGCGTTGGCTTCACGCCGATTGTGAACTGGCCCGAGGTCGCGATCCTCGGCATCTCACGCGGCAGCCTCGAGCCGGTGTGGAACGGTCACGAATTCCAGCCGCGGCTGATGCTGCCGCTGTCGCTCTCGTACGATCACCGGGTGATCGACGGCGCTGACGCCGCGCGCTTCCTTCGCTGGGTCGCCGAGGCCTTCGAACAACCCTTCGTCCTGGCGCTGTGACGTCACCGGCAGTCCGTCCCCGGGCCGGCCGGCGCCCGTAACGATCTCGTTTTGACGGCCCCTCGAGGCCGGGCTTACTGGTTATGCCAATTTCCACACAACTCGTCGTCATCGGCGCAGGGCCGGGCGGATACGCGGCGGCATTCTATGCGGCCGACCGCGGCATGAAGGTCACGCTCATCGATCCGGAGAAGAACCCGGGGGGCGTCTGCGTCTATCGTGGCTGCATCCCGTCGAAGGCGCTGCTGCATGTCGCCGACGTCATCACCGAATCCGCTCACGCCAGCGAGTTCGGCATCGAATTTTCCAAGCCGACGATCGATCTCGACAAGCTGCGCGACTTCAAGAACAAGGTCGTCGGCACGCTCACCGCGGGAGCGGGCCAGATCAGGAACCTGCGCAAGATCCAGCACCTGCAAGGGATGGCGTCGTTCCGCGACGCGAAGACCCTCGACGTCGACCTCGTCGACGGTTCCGCGGAGACGCTGACGTTCGAGCACTGCATCATCGCCACCGGGTCCCGCCCCGCGACGGTGCCAGGGCTCTCCATCGATTCGCCGCGCCTCATGGACTCGACCGGCGCGCTGGAGCTGCCCGACATTCCCGGGTCGCTCCTCGTCGTCGGCGGCGGCTACATCGGGCTCGAGCTGGGCAGCGTCTACGCCGCGCTGGGCACTCGCGTGACGGTGGTCGAGATGACCGCCGGCCTGCTGCCCGGCGCCGACCGCGACCTGGTCGCGATCCTCGCGAAGCGCATCGACGCGATGTGCGAAGCGGTGTGGTTGAACACCAAGGTCACCGGCATGAAGGCGGTCACAGACGGCGTCACCGTGACCTTCGACGGCGAGGGAAAAACCGGCGACCAGAAATTCGATCGCGTGCTGATCGCCATTGGCCGCCGGC
>JANPCT010000969.1:0-4773 GCA_031431095.1 Acidobacteriota bacterium
GGGCATGTCGGCGACGAGCGCCGGCTGATCGAGGCCCAGCGCGATCGCCGAGCCCCAGGTGGCCGCTAGCCAATACAAGAGGGGCACATCTGACTTGCGCGCCCTGGCGAGCGCCGCGGCCGGATCCTGCGACAGCGCCGCCTGGACACCCGGGAAGCGCACGTCCAGCGCGCGCAGGCAGTAGCCCCTGGCGCGCACGTACAGCCTGAGCGCGCGTGCATTCAGACGTGCGACCTCGTCGTGGTGGTCCTCCTCCCCAAGCACAAGGGCTTCCGTCTCGAGGTACGCGACGCCGTATTGCGTGAAGTTGCTGCACGTGGCGATCAGGAGATCCTTGTTCTTCGGCGCGGAATCGAGCAGCGACTCGTACAGCTTCAGTCCGAAGGGAATCGCCTGGCCCACCAGCTCGAGGTCATCGTCTCTGGTGAACACATCGCCGCTGGAGGCCAGGGTGCTCGCCACCATGCCCACGGCCTTGTGCTTGATCATGGCACACCCCGGCAGCACCGCCAGGGCACCCAGCAATCCGAGAAGACGAAGGAGCATTATCCGGCCTGCTTTCATGTCGTCAAGGCGTCACACGCGTCTAAACGAGGTCACATTACCTCACGTCGCGCTCTCGAAGAGACGCGGAACGGCGCTGATGGCCGGTGCCACCGGGGCGCTCTTCGCGGTCAGCGGTTTCGCGGTGCTGCAGCCGATCGCGTATCTGGTGCGAACCGGGGAGTACTCGCTGCGCTACGACTGGATCTGCTTGGGGCTTGCGCTGGGTGTTACGCTCTCTCGGCTTACTTTCGAGATGAACGGTGAGGCGATCTCAATAACCCATGACTCGGTGGGCCGGTTCCCACATCCTCGAGACGGAAGGCCTCAAGGACGGACATTCCGTTGGCAAGGGCACCTACGCGGTATCGGAGGATGGCGAGATGAAGTCTTCATTACCAGCAGTCTTCGTGATCGGGGTCACCGTTCTGCTCACGAGCGTGCCGGCTCAGACGCAGCGCTCGAATCGCCCGAACATCATCTTCATCATGACGGACGACCACGCGGCGCATGCCATCAGCGCCTACGGATCGCGCGTGAACCAGACGCCGAACATGGATCGACTGGCGCGCGAGGGAGCTCTGCTGACGAGCGTCTTTGCCACCAACTCGATCTGCACGCCGAGCCGGGCCGCGATCCTGACCGGCCAGTACTCACATCTGAACGGCGTGACCATGTTCAACCGGTTCGACAGCTCGCGCATGACGGTGGCCCGGCTGCTGCAGGCGGGCGGTTACCACACGGGCATGGTCGGCAAGTGGCACCTCGGCAGCGATCCCGCTGGTTTCGACCGATGGGAGATCCTGCCCGGCCAAGGTGCGTACGTGGATCCGGTGTTCTATACGGCGAGCGACGAAAAGACGTATACCGGTCGATACGCCACCGAAGTCATCACCGAGCGGGCCATCGACTTTCTCGAGACTCGCCCGCGGAACAAGCCGTTTTTCCTGATGATGCATCACAAGGCTCCTCACCGGCCGTGGCAGCCGAGTGAGGCCTACGCCGAACAGTTCGCCGGCAAACGGATTCCAGAACCGGTCACGCTCTGGGACTCGTATGCGACGCGCACGGATGCGCTTCACGAGAACCAGCAGCGCATCGCCGCGGATCTGACCAATCGCGATCTGAAACGGCCACAACCGCCCGGCCTCGCCGGGCCGGACCTCACGGAGTGGCTCACGACCAAGCCGGATTCCGTAACGGTTCTCCGCGACGGAAAGAGCGTGACCCTGACCGGAGAGGCGCTCGTTCGCTGGAAGTACCAGAGGTACATGCAGGACTATCTGGCGACGGTCCAGGCCGTAGACGACAGCGTCGGCCAGGTGCTCGCGTTTCTCGACAAGTCGGGGCTGGCGCGCAACACGGTGGTCATCTATACCAGCGATCAGGGGTTCTTTCTCGGCGACCATGGCCTCTTCGACAAGCGCTTCATGTACGAAGAGTCCATCCGGATGCCCTTCCTCGTCCGCTGGCCGGCCGGCATCAGGCCGGGAACCAGGAGCGATGCTCTTGGCCTCAACATCGACTTCGCGCCGACGTTCCTCGAGCTCGCCGGCCTTCCTGCTTCGGCCGGGATGCAGGGACGCAGCTTGTTGGCTGTGCTTCGCGGCCGCGCGCCGTCCGACTGGCGCACGTCGATGTACTACCGCTACTACCACGACCCGGGCGACCACAATACGAGCGCACACCTCGGCGTGCGCACCCGTACGCACAAGCTGATTCATTTCTGGAAGAAGGACCAGTGGGAGCTGTTCGACCTGGTCAACGACCCGTACGAGCTGCACAACCTGTACGGCGAGCCCGGGCAGGACGCTCTCACGGCGACGCTCAAAACGGAGCTCGCCAGGTTGAAGAAGGAATTGCGAGACGACGACCAACTCGCCGACGTGCAGATACCGAACGGTGTAGATGGTGCCGTGGCGCGACTGCGCGGGAAGTGATGAACCTGATGATCTGAGCACAGCCCACGCGGCCCTTGTGTTCGCCGGTCTGTAACCCGATAATCGAGCATCCAGCATGCGTTGCCCTGCCTGTGGTGCCACGAGCGGCCCGGGCGTCACGAGTGTCTGTGCCACGTGTGGCAAGGCTCTCGATTTCGACGTCACGGGCGTGGTGTCGCTCGCGCCCCCGGGCGTGTCCCCATTCGAGCCCGATGTCACGATCGGCAGCCCCGCCACGTCGTCCCAGGTCTCGCGCGACCCGCGGTTGTCCTATGCCGGCATGACGCTGGCGGCGCCCGCGCTGCCGGCCACGGCCGATCCGGACATGACGCGACTCGGTTCCGCGTCGAAGGGGTCGCCAGGCAAACGCCCGCCGACCGGGCGTCGTCCGGGCAGCTCCCGCGGCACCCCTCGTCAGCCGACGACTGCCCCGGGCGGTGAGGCGACGGGCCCGCTCGAAGTCGGCGAGGGATTCGGCGATCGCTACCACATCATCCGGCTGCTCGGGATGGGAGGGATGGGCGCCGTCTACCAGGCGTGGGATGCGGAACTGGAAGTCTCCCTCGCGTTGAAAGTCATCCGGCCGGACGCGATGGAGGATCCCGAGGCGGCCGCCGAGGTCGAGCGCCGTTTCAAGCGCGAGCTGATTCTGGCGCGACAGGTCACGCATCCCAACGTGGTGCGCATTCACGACCTCGGGGAATTGGACGGCATCAAGTACATCACGATGCCGTACATCCAGGGCACCGACCTGGCGGAGGTCCTCGCCGAGAAGGGGACGCTGCCCGTGCCGGACACGCTGCACATCGCGCGGCAGATCGCGGCGGGCCTCCAGGCCGCGCACGAAGCCGGCGTCGTCCATCGCGACCTGAAGCCCGCCAACATCATGATCGACGCGGAGCGGCACGCGCTGATCACGGACTTCGGTATCGCGCGAGCGCGGGGGACCACGGCGCCGGCCGCGACTTCCGCTCCCGCACGACGACGGATCGGGATCGAGGCCGCAGACGCCGCGACGCGCATGGGAACCGTCGTCGGAACGATTGACGCCACAGACGCCGTGACGCGCATGGGACCCATGGCCGGAACGATCGCCGCCGCAGACGGCGCGACGCGCATGGGAAGCATTGTCGGAACGATCGACTGCATGGCGCCCGAACAGGCGCGGGGCGAGCCGGTCGATCACCGGGTCGACATCTACGCCTTCGGCCTGATCGTCTACCGGATGCTTCTGGGACGGCGGCTCGCGCCCGGCGCGACGAACACCGTCGAAGACCTCCAGGCGCGGATGATTGCCGAGCCGGAGCGACTGCGCGCGATTGATGACACGATCCCCGAGGCGGTGGAGGCGCTCGTGTCACGCTGTCTGCAACCCGATGCGGCGGCACGCTTCCAGACGACCGCGGAGCTCGTGGCTGCGCTCGGACGGCTGGACGATCAGGGCGTCCCGCTGCCGGAGCCGGTGCCGCTGCGGAAGTCGTGGCGCTTCTGGACGGCGGCCGCCGTTGCCACCATCGCGACCGTGGCGACGACGTGGCTCATCGCCGGGAGGCCGGAGCCGCCCTCACCGGACCCGGTGGCGGTGCTCGTCGCCGATTTCGCGAACAACACCGGCGAGTCGGTGTTCGACGGGTTGATGGAGCAGGCGCTGACGGTCGGCGTCGAAGGCGCCTCGTTCATCACCGCTTACCAGCGGCCCGCTGCGGTGCGGGTTGCCCGGCTGATCAAGGCCGGCGACCGGCTGGACGAGAAGGCGGCGTTGCTCGTCGCGCTACGGGAAGGGATCAAGGTCGTCCTGCTCGGCTCGATTGAGAAGCGGGGCTCGGGCTACGGAGTGTCCGTGCAGGGAATCGACCCGTCGTCGCGCAAGGTGCTCTTCACGAGCAGCGTGGGCGCCCGCGATCGCAACGGCGTCCTGGGTGCCGGCGGCGCGCTCGCGGCGGGTGTGCGCTCGTCGCTCGGTGACACCCGCGCGGTCGATCCCAAGGAAACCTTTTCGACCTCCTCGCTCGAGGCCGTCAGCGCATACACGCGCGCGCAGGAACTATCGAGCGCGGGCAAGGACCATGAGGCCATTCCTTACTTTCAGAAGGCCGCCTCGATCGATCCTGACTTCGGCCGCGCCTACGGAGGGCTGGCGATGAGCGCGACGCGCATGGGCCGGCGCGACGAAGCCGCGAAGCTGTGGCAGGAAGCGCTCACACACCTCGATCGCATGACGGAGCGCGAACAATATCGCTTGCTGGGCGCGTACTACACGCTCGTAACCCGGAACTTCGAAACGGCGCAC
>JANPCT010000970.1:0-9049 GCA_031431095.1 Acidobacteriota bacterium
CGGCGTGCAACGATGCCATCGTTCACGCGCTCGTGAACGGCTGGGTGAGCCACGCGAGTCTCCTCGTCAATCTGGGTTTTGCTGACGACGCGTGTGCCCGCGCGATCGCGGCGGGCGCGGAGAAACGGATAGGCGTGCACCTGAATTTCAGTGAGGGAGAGCCGCTCACGCCGGCGCTGAAGGATCGTCCGGCGTTCTGTATGAACGGCCAGTTCCTTCCGGTTGAGGAATTTCCGCGCTATCGGCGTTTGGGTGCCGAAGATCGCCGCCTCGTTGCCGAAGAAGTGCGCGCGCAAATCGACGCGCTGTCGTCGCGCGGCCTCTTCCCCTCGCACCTCGACTCGCACAACGACGTCCACACCGCCCCGAGCATCGCCGGCATCGTCGCCGACATCGTCCGCGCCCGCGGCATCACACGGATGCGCATCTCCAGGAACTGCGGCGTCCGGCAGGGTGTGCTCCGTCGCGTCCACCATCGCACGTACAACGCCTGGTTGACGCGCCGCGGCCTGCGCGCCGCGGACTACTACGGCAGCGTCGACGACATGGTCTGGCTCGGGCGCCGCGGCGAGCTCCGGCCGGACACTTTCGTTGAAGTGATGACCCATCCTCGCAAGTCCGCCGACGCCGAAGTCATCGATGTTCCGTCCATGGAGTTGCTGGTCCAGCGGCTCAAACGCCTGCGGCCGTACCTTCCGGTCACCGCCTAGACTCCAGACGCTTCTCCGGCCCCGAAGAGCCGCCGAGGTTCGGGATAGAATCCCGGTCATGTCCTCAGCCGCCCCGCAGGCTCCGGCGCGTTCCGGCCTGACGTTGACGCAGCAGATCATCCTCGGCCTGATCGTCGGGATCGTCGCCGGCACTATCGTCAGCCGGACCAACCCCGCGCTCGCGCAGTATTTCAACCCTTTCAGCCAGTTGTTCCTGCGGCTGATCAAGATGATCATCGCGCCCCTGATCTTCAGTACGCTGGTCGCGGGGATCGCGGGCGCCGGGCACGTCAAGGCGGTTGGACGCATGGGGCTCCGCGCGATGATCTACTTCGAGATCGTCACCACCATCGCGCTCCTGATCGGACTGCTCGCCGTCAATATCCTCAAGCCCGGTGTTGGACTCGTCCTGCCGGCTCCCTCCGGACCTCCGGCCATCTCCGCTACCGCGCAGACGTGGGACCAGATCTTCCTGCACACCTTTCCGACCTCGGTAATCCAGGCGATGGCCGAGGGCGACGTCCTCCAGATCGTCGTCTGGTCGATCATTTTCGCCATCGCCCTGACGATGGTCGGGCCCAAGGCGCGGCCGATGATCGAGTTCTGCGAGTCGCTGGCCGAGGCGATGTTCAAGTTCACGAACATCGTCATGAAGTACGCGCCGATCGGGGTGGCGGCGGCCATGGCGTACACGATCGGCAAGGGAGGCTTCGGCGTTCTCTATAACCTCGCCTGGCTCGTGGCGACGCTGTATATCGCGCTCGCCGCGTTCTACCTCCTCGTACTCGTGCCGGTGATGGTCCTGTTCAAGGTGCCGATCCGGAAGTTCTTCACTGCGGTCAAGGAGCCCGCCGTCATCGCGTTCTCGACGACCTCGAGCGAAGCGGCCCTGCCGCGGGCGATGGAGGCGATGGAGCGCCTTGGCGTCCCGCGCAGCGTCGTGTCCTTCGTGCTGCCGCTCGGCTACAGCTTCAACCTCGACGGATCCACCCTCTACCTGTCACTTGCGGCAGTGTTCGTCGCCCAAGCCGCCAACATTCAGTTGTCCGTCGGCCAGCAGATTACGATGCTGCTGACGTTGATGCTCACGAGTAAGGGCGTCGCCGGCGTGCCGCGTGCATCGCTCGTCATCCTGGCGGCAACCCTCTCGCGGTACGGCCTGCCCCTCGAAGGCGTCACCCTCATTCTCGGTGTCGATACGCTGATGGACATGGGCCGGACGATGACCAACGTGATCGGAAACTGCCTGGCGTCGGTCGTGGTGGCTCGCTGGGAAGGGGTGTTCAAGGAAGCCACCGACGGGGAGCTCGAGAACGCCGCGCGCCGCGGCGAGATCTAAGATCCCCCACGCCTGCTTCGGCTTGACGGGACCAGCGTCCTCGCGTCCACGTCGGCTGAACGCCGGCAACTCTCACCCGGCAGGCTTACTCGCCGCGCGCGTTTCCCCCATCCTGGAGCGAGACGGCAGCCTCTGCGACGCCGTGTCCCTGTATGGCGGTCACCGTCAGGAGCAGCCGGTCGTAACGCACCTCGTCACCGACGCGAGGCGGCCGCCCGAGCTGCGTCAGGATGAGACCGCTCACGCTGTCGACGTCCTCGTGCTGCAGGTCGAGATCGAACAGCTGCCCCAACTCGTCGAGGCGCATCGTCCCGGGCACGCGCAGTCGTCCGGAGGCGTCGCGTGTGGGTCCGGAGCGGCGATCGGGGCTGTCGTCGATCTCGCCGACCACTTCCTCGAACAGGTCCTCGAGCGTGACGACGCCGGAGGTGCCGCCGTGCTCGTCGATAACCACGGCGAACTGCGCGCGCTCCCGCCGCATCGTCGCCAGCACGGTGTCGAGGAGCGCCGTTTCCGGAACGACAGGCGCCGGCCGGGCCCCTGCCGCGGTGACCGGCTGCCCGTTCAGGAGCAGCCGCAGCAGGTCCTTGATGTGATACGTCCCGGTGATGTGATCGAGATCTCCCTCGTAAACCGGATACCGGGTACGCGGAGTGCGGTCGAGAATCTGGCGAAGGTCGTCCGGCGCGGCGCCAACGGGTATGCCGGTGATGCGGACACGCGGCACCATCACCTCGCCTGCCGTCAGCTCGCCGAACTCGAACAGTTCCTGCAGGACCTGGCCGGACTCCGACCGCAGCGCCCCCTGTTCTTCCGACTCCTCCACGATCAGCTGGAGCTCCTGGGGCGTGTAGTACTGATCGACATTCTCTTCGTCGTGGCGGATGCCGAACGGCCGCAGGATCGCGTTCGCGATGCCGTTGAGGACGATGACGAACGGATAGATCAGCGTCTGGATCCACAGCATCGGCGGCGTCAGCCAGAGCGCAACCCGTTCCGGCGCCTGCAGCGCCAGCGATTTCGGCAGCATCTCGCCGATCACGATGTGGAAGTAAGTGAGAACCGAGATGGCGAGGATGCTCGCAAAGCCGTGCGCCGCGAGCCACTGCGCCCACATCGAATGGCCGATGGTCTCGAGAATCCAATCGGCGACGACGTGCTCGCCGTACATGCCGAGACCAAGGCTGGCGACCGTGATCCCGATCTGCGCGGTCGCGATGTAAAGATCTTTCTTGCGCGGGTTGTCCAGGACGCCGAGCACCATCCTGGCAAGCCGATCGTTCCGCGACGCGCGGGCGTCAATCGCCGATCGCGGAACGCCGACGATCGCGAACTCCGCGACGACGAAGAACGCGTTCACCAACAGCAGCAGAATGATGATGAGGACGGGCAACAGCATGCTCACCTCTTCACACCCGGTACGTCGCTGCGCGTCTCACCGTCGTCCTCGTCTTCGTCTTCGTCGTCTTCGCCATCGGCGGTGCGGGGCGGAGTCACGATCAGGGAGGAGATGCGGCCGTTTTCGACGCTCTCGACCTCGACCGGGAGCTCGCGTATTTCCAGTTCCTCGCCGGTCTCTGGCGTGCGGGCGCATTCCGCGACGATGAAATCCGCCACGGTCATGTGTCCGGACGGCCATGCGCCTTCCACCCACACACGCGCGCGGTCGAGCGGCAGCTCACCCGGCAGACGCACGCGGCCGTTGCTCAGGCGCAGGGGCAGCAGGCGAGGCGTCTTGAACTCGTCTGGGACGCCACCGCCGAGCAGCTCGCCGAGCACGTCTTCCAGCGTGATCAGCCCCACTACCACGCCCGGTTCGTCGACCACGAGTGCCTGATGGCTGCGCCGTTCCCGCAGAAAACCGAGCAGGCGATCGGCCGGCATGGTGTCGGGCACGCGGAGCACGGGCTTGACGAGCGCCGCCAGCGTTCCGCCGCGGTTGTGTTCGAGAAAGTGCGTCACGACATCCTTGGTGTGCACGATGCCGGCGATGTCGTCAAGGGTGCGCCGGAACACCGGCAGCCTGCTGTAAGGGCTCGTCGCGACGACGCGGAGGACGTCCCGCATCGGCGTCCGCATTTCCAGCGCCGCGAGGCGATCGCGCGGGACCATCAGCTGTCGCGCGTCGCGCAATCCCAGGCGCAGGGCACGATGAAGCCTGACCTGTTCCTGCGGCTCGAGCAGACCGCCGTCACGGCTCTCCGCGATGAGCAGTCCGATCTCTTCCGGCGAGTGGACGTGGCGGTGCGTTGCCGGCGGCACCCGCAGCAGCGCGCGCAGAAGATTCGAACTGCGATCCAGGATGACGATGAACCACGCGTACAACCGGCCGGACCACAACATCGGCAGGGTCGTGGCCAGTGCGGTCTCCGTGGGATGGCGGAGGGCGATTGTTTTCGGTACCATCTCGCCAAAGACGACAGAGATCATCGTCAGTGAGATGAGGACCCCGGCGCTGGCGAGCGATTCCGCGGTCTCGGGCCGGAGCGACGGCCACCGAGCCATCAGCGGGGCGAGCTGTGGTGTGATCACCGCCTCGGCGTAAGCGCCGAGAGCCATCCCCGAAAGCGTGATCCCGACTTGTGACGCGGCGATGTAGCTGGTGAGCCGCTGTGGACTTTCGACGATCGGGAGCAGCTTGGCGGCCGCGGCGTTGCCGTCCTCACACAGGCGGCGCAGGCGGCTGCGGCGGATTCCCACCGCCCCGAACTCGGCCGCCACGTACAACGCGGTCAGGCCGATGAGCAGCAGGATGATTCCCGCGGCGAGGAACACCCCGCGATCTTACTCGGATCGACGCGCGACGACCGGGTCGACCCGCGTCGCCTTCAGACCCGGCAGCGAGGCTGCCAGCCCGGCGACAAGCGCCAGCCGGGCGGAGACCGCCAGCCACGCACGCGGACGAGCGGCAGCTCCCGCCGCGGCGGGGCGACGGACAACGCCGGCGCGGCCAGAGCGCTCAGGAGGCCAAGCGGCCACACGAAATGGCGGGCCGACGCCGACGCGCGGCGGCTCCAATCCCTGTGGTCGTTGTTGTTCATACAGACGGTCCGCGATACCATCCGCAGCCATGTGGAAAGAATTCCGGCTGTTCGCCGCCCGGGGCAATGTGATCGACCTTGCCGTCGGCGTCATCATCGGGGCCGCGTTCGGGAAGGTGGTGTCGTCGCTGGTGAGCGACGTGGTGATGCCACCGGTCGGTCTCCTCATTGGACGCGTGGACTTCCGGAATCTATACGTAGCGCTCAACGGCGAGCACTACGCCTCCCTTGCCGAAGCCCAGAAAGCGGCGGCGCCGACGATCAACTACGGGCTGTTCCTGAATACGCTCGTGGAGTTCGCAATCGTGGCGTTCGTCGTGTTCCTGTTGGTGCGGCAGATCAACCGGATGGTGCCGGCCCCGCCGACCGCGCCGACGGAGCCGCCGCGTGAATGTCCCCAGTGCGCATCGGTGATTCCCGTGCGCGCGCGCCGATGCCCGTTCTGCACGTCGGACCTCGCCGCCTGACGACACGGGCGTCCCGCGCTCTTAAACCGCGACTGGAGTCGGAACCATTCGGCGTTGAGTACCGGCCGCCGGTGGCGCTGCCGAGATCTCGGCGATGAACCGTGGGATCATCGGGCATGACTTCACTGCGCGAGACACTCCAGGGGGGCCTCGTCATGGCGCCGATGACGAAGGGCTCGAACCTGCCGTATCGGCAGCTCTGCCAGGAGCTCGGCGCGCGGGTGACGATGAGCGAGATGGCGCTGGCGCGGCGTCTCAAGCAGAAGCGCCGCGGCGAGTTCGCCTTGATCCGCCGTGCCGCCGACGAGCGCTTTTTCGGCGTGCAGCTCGCCGGCAACAAGGCGGAAGAGATGGCCTGGGCGGCGGCGCTTGTCGAAGCCAGAGGCGCGGACCTTGTCGACGTCAACCTGGGTTGCCCGATTGATTTCTTCACGAGCAAGGGGCTCGGCGCGGCGCTCGCGCGCGAGCCGCGCCGCGTGCGCAAGATTGTCGAAGCGATGAAGCAGTCGACGCAGAAGGTCCCCGTCACGGTCAAGATCCGTCTCGGCTGGAACGACGAGCATCGCAACTACCTGGAGGTCGCCAGGGCGGCCGTCGACGGCGGGGCGGACGGCATCTTCGTCCACGGCCGCACGCGCGCGGCGCGATACACCATGTCGGCCGACTGGAAGGCGATCGGGGAGGTGGCGGCCGCAGTGACGGTGCCGGTCATCGGCAACGGCGATCTCCTGTTCCGGCACGAGATCGACGCGGGGCTCGCCTCCGGCTGTACCGCCGTCATGACGGCGCGCGGCGCGTTGATCAAGCCCTGGCTGTTCCGCGAAGCGACAGAGGGAGATCTCGATCTCTCGGCCGAGGACCGGGTGGCGATCTACCGGCGCTACGTCGCGCTCGCGAAAGCGCACTGGGGCGGCGACGAGCATGGTGTCGCCCGCATCCGCGAGTTCCTGCTCTGGCACCTCGGCTTCTGGTGTCGCTATGCGCCGCGTCGCGCCGACGGCAGTTATCCGGCGATGCAGCGCCGCGAATCGTGGACGCCGCGCACGCCGCTCGAAGCCCTGCTGGCGCGGTCCGACGTGCCGGCGCATCAATATCTCGCCGAGTGTCTGTTGCGCGAGCAGCCGATCGATGTGGACGCCGCCCCCGCGCCTGCCGACGCGCGAGAGATCGACGATGACAAAGCGGAAGCCGGTTAGGATCCGCAGACGGCAGTCCGGCAGGCGCGATACACTCCGCGTCAAGGAGAACTTATGAAGGTCCGAGCATCGATTGCTTCCGGGTGGGCAGGCGCACTCGCCATGGCGTTGGGGTCCATCGTGTTCGCGCAACAGGCCCCTGCGCCGGCCGCCGGCCGCGGTGCGCCGCCGCCGCCCCCGATCGTGTCACCCGAAGTGCAAGCCGATCGCAGCGTGGTGTTTCGCATCCGCGCGCCGCAGGCGCAGAGCGTCCGCGTGGCCGGAGGCGACATCCCCGCGCTGGCCGGCGGCGGTGGCGCCGCAGCGGTCACCGACGCGCCTCGTCCAGGTCAAATGACGAAGGACGAGGGGGGCGTCTGGTCCGTCACGCTGCCGCCGATCGATCCCGGCGCGTATCGCTACAACTTCAACGTCGACGGCGTCACGGTCATCGACCCGCGCAATCCGTCCACCAGCGAGTCCAATACGAACGTCTGGAGCATGGTGAACATCCCGGGGTCGGACGAGATGGATACGCGGCAGGTCCCGCATGGCGTCGTCGCCGACGTGACCTACTACTCGACCGCCCTCGGCCGGTTCCGCCGCATGCACGTCTACACGCCGCCCGGCTACGAAGGTGCGAACCAGCAGAAGTATCCGATCTTCTATCTGCTTCATGGCGCCGGTGATTCGGACGATGCGTGGACGTCGGTCGGGCGAGCGGGGTTCATCCTCGACAACCTTATCGCCGCGAAAAAAGCCCGGCCGATGGTCGTCGTCATGCCGGCAGGACATACGAACACGACCGGTGGCCGCGGCGCGGCGCCGGCCGGCGCCGCGACCGCACTGGACGATTTCGCGCGCGACTTCATCACCGACGTGATGCCGTATGCGGAGACGCACTACCGCGTGCTCACCGATCGCGCGCACCGCGGCATCGCCGGCCTGTCGATGGGCGGCAGCCAGACGCTGAACGTGGCGTTCCTGCATCTCGATCGATTTGCCTATATCGGTGTCTTCAGCTCAGGCGCGACGCTGGGCGGAGGCCGCGGCGCTGCGACCACTACAGCGACACCTGCGCCGCCGCGTCCGGACTGGGAGGCGCTGCACCTGGCGGATCTCGACAACCCTGCGCTGAAGAAAGCCACCAGGCTCCTATGGCTGAGCACCGGCGTGACCGATTCGCTGCTGCCGAACACGCGCAGCACGGTGGATCTGCTCAAGAAACATGGTTTCGCGCCTGTGTTCAAGGAGAGTCCGGGCGGGCACACCTGGATCAACTGGCGGAACTACCTGATCGAGTTCACGCCGCAGCTGTTTCAATAACGGCGACGGCCGGGGCCTTCGACAGTCAGGGCCGGGGACGATGCCATCGCAGGAGCACGAATGAGGGTCGCTTCGCGGCCGGTGATTGCCGCCGTTCTATTCGTCAGCGCGTGCTTGTCCCGCTGCGCCAGTGCGCCGCCGTCGGGCCTGCACGCCACTCCGCCGGGACTCGGCAGGCTCCCGTACAGCGACGCGGATGTGGATTTCATGTCGGGCATGATTGCGCATCACGCGCAAGCGGTGATCATGGCCGGCTGGGCGCCGACGCACGGCGCGCGCAAGGACGTCTCTATCCTGTGCGAGCGGATGGTCGTCGGCCAGCGTGACGAGATCGGCCTGATGCAGGCGTGGCTCGGAGATCGCGGCGAGACGGTGCCCGACGGCGCGTCGACGCGGCACAAGATGAAGATGAACGGGATGGAGCACGAGATGCTGATGCCCGGGATGCTGACGGACGAGGAGATGGCGGCACTCGATCGCGCGCGCGGCGCGGAGTTCGACCGGCTGTTCCTCCTCGGCATGATCAAGCATCACAGGGGCGCGATCGACATGGTCGACATCCTCCTCAAATCGTACGGCGCGGCGCAGGACGACGCGGTGTTCAAGTTCGCCAACGACGTCCAGTCCGACCAGTCGATCGAGATCGATCGCATGCAGAAGATGCTGGAAGAGGGTGGCCATCCGCAATGAGAGAGGTATTCATGACATGCCAGTCGTCGCGCCCGCGCCCGCGGACGCAGCTGTTAACCGGCCTGCTGGCCGCCGTGGTGCTCGCCCTGGTCGCGGCGTGCGCCAGCTCGTCGACCGCGAGCAAGCCGACCGCATCAACACCGCCCGCGCCGCCGCAGGCAGCCACGCCGCCGCCCAGTGCGGCGCCATCGGTGCCGCCGCCGCCCGTCGCCACCGTCCCAGCGGATCAGCCCCCGGCCGCACCCGGCACTACCGCTGCGCCCGGCGGGCGCGGTGGCCGTGGCGCGCCGCCGCCTCCGCC
>JANPCT010000971.1:0-4534 GCA_031431095.1 Acidobacteriota bacterium
TGATCGTGGACGCGTCCCAGGGAGTCGAGGCGCAGACCCTCGCGAACGCCTATCTGGCGGTCGAGAACAACCTCGAGATCGTCCCCGTCATCAACAAGATCGATCTCCCCGGCGCGCAGCCTGATGAGGCGAAGCGCCAGATCGAGGACATCGTCGGGCTCGACGCCAGCCAGGCCATCCTGGCGAGCGCCAAGGAAGGGACGGGCGTCCACGAGATCCTCGAAGCCATCGTCCACAGGCTGCCGTCGCCGAAAGGGGATCCCGACGCGCCACTCAAGGCGCTGGTTTTCGATTCCTGGTACGACCCCTACCGCGGCGTGATCATCCTGACCCGTGTCATTGACGGCGTGGTGCGCGCCGGCATGCGGATCAAATTCATGCAGAAGGGACAGGAATACCAGGTCGAGCAGGTGGGCACGTTTTCGCCGAAGCCGATGCCGGTGACGGAGCTCGGCGTCGGCGAAGTGGGCTTCGTCTTCGCGGGCATCAAGACGGTGAGCGATGCGCAGATCGGCGACACCATCACCGAGGCGTCGCGGCCGGCGCTGGAGCCGTTCCCCGGGTTCAAGGAGATGAAGCCGATGGTCTTCGCGGGGCTCTATCCCGTCGAAGGCAGCGAGTATCCGCAACTGCGCGATGCGCTTGAAAAGCTGCGATTGAACGACGCGTCGTTCCACTTCGAGCCCGAGACGTCGCTGGCGCTGGGCTTTGGTTTTCGCTGCGGGTTTCTCGGCCTGCTGCACATGGAGATCGTCCAGGAGCGGCTCGAGCGGGAATTCAACGTCGATCTGATCACCACCGCCCCGGGCGTTCTCTATCGCGTCACCACGACCGACGGAGTGATCCAGGAGATCGACAGCCCGGCCAAGCTGCCCGACGCGGGCCGGATCGAGAGAATCGAGGAACCGGTCATCACCGCGATGATTCTCACCCCGTCAACCCATGTGGGTGCGATCCTCGAGTTGTGCCAGGAGAAGCGCGGCATCCAGAAGGGCCTGGAGTACCTCTCGACCGACCGCGTGCTCGTGACCTACGACCTGCCGTTCAACGAGGTGGTGCTGGACTTCTACGACCGGTTGAAGACGATCTCGCGGGGCTACGCGTCGCTCGATTATCATGTCACCGGCTACTGGGAGTCGCCGCTCGTGAAGATGGACATCCTGGTCAACGAGGAGCCCGTCGACGCCCTCTCGATCATCGTCCACCGCGACGCCGCCTATGCGCGCGGCCGTCTGCTCGCCGCGAAGATGCGTGAGCTGATTCCGCGACAGATGTTCGAGGTGGCGATCCAGGCGGCGATCGGCGGGCGCATCATCGCGCGCGAGTCGGTCAAGGCCATGCGGAAGAACGTCCTGGCGAAATGCTACGGCGGCGACATCTCACGCAAGCGGAAGCTGCTGGAAAAGCAGAAGGAAGGGAAGAAGCGGATGAAGCGCGTCGGCCGCGTCGAGATCCCCCAGGAAGCGTTCCTGGCCGTCCTCAGGATGGACACCGAGTGACGGTTCGAGGCGCAGCGCCCATGGCTCAGGCAACGTTCAAGAAATCGATCGTCCGCGAGTACTTCGAGTCCATCGTCATCGCGGTGATCCTCGCGCTGTTCGTGCGCACGTGGGTCGTGCAGGCGTTCAAGATCCCGACCGGGTCGATGGAGAACAACCTGCTGATCGGCGATCACCTGCTCGTCAACAAGTTCATCTTCGGGCCGACGCCGCTGGCGATCGGGCGGGCGACGCTGCCGGTCCGTCCTATTCGCCGCGGCGACATCGTGGTGTTCAAGTATCCCGACGAGCCCGATCGCGACTTCATCAAGCGTGTCATCGGCCTGCCGGGCGAAACGGTGGAACTGCGCAACAAGAAGGTCTACATCAACGGCCAGCCGCTGGACGAGCCGTACGTGCACTTCCTGACGCCGCCATCGAACGACTACCAGGAAGTCACCTCGTTCGACGTCCGCGAGCGCTACGGGCCCACCACGGTTGCCGACGACAAGTACTTCGTGATGGGCGACAACCGCGACAATTCACAGGACAGCCGCTACTGGGGCCTCCTGCCGCGCAGCTACGTCAAAGGCAAAGCGCTGTTGATCTACTGGTCGTACGAGTCCGGCCGCGAAGACTACCTCGACGAAGGCCTGGGCGCCTCGATCAAGCGGATGGGTTCGGTGGTCACTCACTTCTTCACCAAAACGCGATGGGAGCGGCTCTTCCGGCAAATCCGGTAAGGCCCGGCACACGATGATCAAAAAGCTCATCAGCTTTCTCATCTTCCTGGCACTGGCGTACGCCTCGTATCACGTCGGCACGGTGTACTTCCACGACCAGCAGTTCAAGGACGGCGTCCGCGAACTGTCGTTGTTCTCCGGAGGCAAATCCGAGGAGGTCGTCAAGGCGAAGGTGATGGAACTTGCGGCGGAGAACCAGATCCCGCTGGACCCGGACTTCGTGGAGATCACGCGTAAGGTGGTGCCGGGCGTCGGCGATCATTCGGTCATCAAGGTGACCTACGCCGTCATGGTGCCGGTCTTTCCCGGACAGAAACGCCGTTTTCAGTTCGACTACACCACACCCTAGTCCGACGCCCGCATGACCGACGCGGTCTCGTGCCCGATCGCTCGAGCGAACTCCTCGACTTCAGCGCGGATGTTCGCGGCGAACTCGGCATCCTTGATGCTGTCGAGATTGGTCTCGACGTTGAGCCGTGCTCCCCGCAGCGCGGCGCCGAGCAGCTCGAATCCCACTTTCACATCGCTGGAGGCGGAAGAATTGCCCATTCTCGCGATCACCACGCCTTGTTCCGCTGCCGCCGCGCACGCGCGCATGGCAGCGAGCGGTGCCGCGATCGCTTCGCGCATCGCCGCCTGGATGGCGGCTGACCGGGCCGCCTTTTCCTCGTCTGAACCCTTTGGACTCGTGTACGCGGCCATGACCAGCTCGTAGGCCGCGCTGTCGCGGTCGACGAGCGTCTCGAGTTCCGCGCTGAGAGTGGCGCACCGCTGGCCGGCGGCGCCAAGCCTCGCGGTGTCTTCCGTCGTCGCGGCGCGGGACCTGGGCAGCCCCGCCACCATCGCAAGGAGCGCGGCCCCAATGGCGCCGGCCAGGGCGGCGGCGGAACCCCCTCCGGGCGTCGGATCCGGGGAGCGAAAGGCCGCGAGCAGATGCCGCACGGGTTGATCGATCAGCTGCAACGTCCTGCCTCCGGTGAATTCATCATGCCGTGAGACGGCCGGCGACGATCCGGCCCCTCTTGATGACGGCGGCGACGGACGATGCGCCGACCCTGATCAAATCTATCGCATCCCCCGCGATCAGCACGGCGTCCATCAGTTTCCCTGGTTCGAGGCTGCCGGTGAGGGCGTCGCGGTCGAGAGAATAGGCGCCGTTGATCGTGGCGGCAACCACGGCCTCCTCGAACGTGAGCCCCATGCCGAAGCAGGCCAGGGTCATGGCAAATGGCATCGACGGCGAGAAGCCCCCGCCCGGGTTGACGTCGGTCGCGATCGCGACCGCAACGCCGGCGTCGATCAACGCGCGCGCTGGCGCGAAGCGTCCGAGCTTGAGGTAGAACGCGGCATTGGGCAGCAGCGTGGCGACGACCCGTGCGTCGGCCAGGGCACGAATGCCTGCATCTGGAACGAAGATCAGGTGATCGGCGGATCGCGCCCCCACCGCTGCGGCGACCTGCGATCCTCCGCTGGCGCCGAGCTCGTCGGCGTGGATGCGTGGCTGCAGTCCGCGTGCCTTGCCGGCCTCGAGAATGCGCCGGGATTCGCCCGGAGTGAAGACGCCGGTCTCGCAGAAGACGTCGCACCAGGAGGCGAGCCCCTCGGCCGCCACCGCGGGGATCATGCGGTCGATGACCAGCCGCACGTAGTCCTCGCGCCGGTGGCGGAACTCGGGCGGGCATTCATGTGCGCCCATGAACGTCGCGACCAGATCGACGGGCTGCTCGCCCGACAGACGGCGAACAGCGCGAAGCATCTTGAGCTCGGTCTCGAGGTCGAGGCCGTACCCGCTCTTGATTTCCGCGGTCGTCGTGCCGCACGCCAGCATCTCGGCGAGGCGGGCGCTGGTCGAGACGACGAGCGCGTCCCCGGACGCGGCGCGCGTGGCCCTCACTGTCGAGACGATGCCGCCGCCTTGCGCCGCGATGTCCGCGTAAGTGGCGCCGGCGAGCCGCTGGCGCAATTCGTCGCCGCGGTCTCCGGCGTACATCGCATGGGTGTGGCCGTCGACGAAGCCGGGCACGACCGAGAGCGCCCGGCCATCGATCGCACCCGCGGCCGCCGTCAACGCGGCCGGCAGTTCGTCATCGGGTCCGGCATAGACGATGCGTTCGCCATCCGAGGCGAGCGCAGCGTCCTTGACGATCGGGACGTCGCCCTGCGCGCTGCCGCGGCGCGGCGCCGCCCCGGCGCATGCGATCAGTGGGCGAAGATCTCGGCTGACCTCACGTGTGTGGTGACGATGCGTGGCGCCAGCCCAGCGATGGAATCCCAGGCAGCGGCGGCGCGGCGATGCGGATTAGTAGAGAGACG
>JANPCT010000972.1:0-3295 GCA_031431095.1 Acidobacteriota bacterium
GATCCAGCACCGTCGTCCCGCGGCGGCCGGCGCCGGGGAACGTGTGGTACGGAACGAACTCCGCGTGAATCGCCGGGTCGATACTGGACGGCGACCATTCATGGCCGGGGGAGGGCGGCCGGGTGATCAGAGTAACCTCGACGTCGCGCGCGACGAGCGCCCGCGCCAGATCGTAGACGTGACGTTCGAGCCCGCCGAAGCCGTGCAGGGGAAACACCGAGCGCGCCACCAGAGCAACCTTCATGCGCGGCGCCGTCCGGCGAGATCGACGTAAAGCCGCTCGATCCGCTCGATCACCACCGCGACATCGAACTGCCGTTCCATCTTCACCGCCGCGGCGCGGCCGAGGCGCTGGCGCAGCACCGGATCGTGTCGCAGCCGGCGCACGTCGGCGGCGAGCGCGTCCGGGGTGTTCGAGAGCAGTCCGGTAACGTCGTGCTCGATGATGTCGCGGGTGCCACCGGTATCCATCGCCGCGATCGCCACGCCGAGCGCGCTTGCCTCGAGCAGCACGCGGCTGAGCGACTCGGGGCCGCGCGACGGAAAAATCAGCATCGCCGCCCGCGCCAGCAGCCGCGTCGTCTCGTCCTTCTCGAGCCAGCCCTTGAACTCGATACGGCGTCCGGAGGCGCGTGCCTCGCGCTCGAGGTTCTGGCGATCCGGTCCATCACCCGCCACGACGAGCGGCCAGTCAAGGTCGGCACGCCGGATGATGTCGACAAGATGGCTAGTGCCCTTGTTCGGCGCCAGCTTCCCGACGTACACCGCGAAGGGCCCGGCGACGCCGCTATCGCGGCCGCTGTTCGCGATCGTCCTCAGCGCCGCCAGGTTCACCGCGTTGGGGATGATCTCCACTCGCGTCTGTTCCATCTCGGGCGCGCGCGCCAGCAGATCCGCCGCAATCTGCCGGCTGACGGCGACGACAGCGTCCGCCCTCGCGAGTCCCTCCCGCTTTGCCGCGAGGTTGGCGCGCATGTACGGAATCATCGGCAGCGCCAGCGGCCACATCGTCCCACCGCGCGGCTGGATGCAAAGACGCATGTTGCTCGCGGTGCACTCGGGGCATAGCGTGGCGCCGGCGCGCGTGTGCAGGAGGTCCGACCAGTAACACACCGGCCAGTAGTCGCGGACGGTGGCCACCGACGGGACGTTCGCCGCCCGCGCCGCATCGATTGCCGCGAGTGTCGTCATCACGTGCTGCGCGTGGACGATGTCGTACGGCGCCGCGCGGAGGAGGCTGCCGAGGAACGCGCCCAGCGTGCGCGTCAGCCGTTCGCTCTTGTAGTAGTTGCGAAGATATGGGACGTCAGGCGCGAACGCGCCGAAATAAACGATGCGGAACCCGTCGTACTCACCTTCGGTCGGGCCCGCGGGCGTACCGGGACGCGGTTGAACGATCGTGATGTCATGGCCGCGGGCGCGAAGGCCGCGAGCCAGCTCGTAAGTGCTCCATCCGCTGCCACCGCAGACGGGGGGGAACGCGTCGGTCGGCATGAGGATCTTCATGCCGTGGCCTTGCCTCGCCGAGCCATCGCCTGGACGAATGCGCTGTCCAGGGCGCGGCAGTGCGCGGCCCAGCTGTAGTCCCGCACCGCCCGCTCGCGCGCGGCCGCGCCCAGCCGGCGGCGCAGCGGCACGTCCTTGAGCTGCGCGAGTACGGCTGCCAGTGCTCTCGCCGGGGCCTCACCAGAATAGAGGATGCCCTCTTGTCCGTCCGCCACGAGTGACGGAATACGATCGACCGCCGGCGCCACGACTGGAAGCCCGGCCGCCATGTATTCGAACAGCTTGAGCGGGGACCAGTAGAACCCGAGGGAGAGCGGCGCGTGGGCGCCGATGTCGAACGGGGCGACGCCGATGTCGGCTGAGGCGAGCGCCGCGGGCATGCGTTCGTGCGCCAGCGCGCCGGTGAAGACGACCGTGTCGATGCCCTCGGCCGCCTTACGGACGCGTGAGAGCTCCGATCCGTCGCCGACCAGCACCGCACCGATCTCGTTCTCGCCGCCGGCACGCAGGATCTTGATCGCTTCGACGAGGTTGATCGCTCCATGCCACGATCGGAACGCGCCCGCAAAGATAGCCATCGTCGAAACGCCGGGGCGGACGAACGGCGCCTGCCCGGCCGCTCCAGGAATGAAGCGAACGGTGTCCGCACCCCACTCGAGCACGAGGACGCGCTCCTTCGGAATACCGGCGGGCAGGATGGCGGCATTGGGCGTGACGATGATGTCGGCGCGCGAGCAGAGGTGCTCGCGCCATCGCCGCATCGGTTCGACGAGCAGCGCGCGATCGACGATGGCCTTGGCGGAACCGGCGTGGTCCACCACCGGCGCGTTCACCTCGAGCACCGCCACCGCGTTCGATGCGGCGGCCAGGCGCACTGCTTCGCCGCCGAAGTTGTGGTACCGCTCGATGATGACGTCCGGCTTGATTGCGCGCGCGAGTCGCGCGATCTCCCCGGATCGAGCCAGTCGCAGATGCGTTGACCCGAAGGGCGGCGGCATCGCGACCCATCGCACCGCGGAGCGCAGCGGCTGGCCGCGTCCGGCCGTCACCAGCGCCGTGACGTCGTGCCCGAGCGCCGCGAGTCCTTCGGCCACCGCCGCGACATGTACCGACCCCCCTGTCGTGCCGGGGACGGTCTGGTCGATTGCCGCGTAGAGAATCTTCACGCGCCCGGATCTCCGTGCGCAAGCGGCGGCGTCACTCTGCGCGCCTCTTCGTGTCGGGCAAGCGCTCGAGCAGCGCAAAAAACGGCCCCGACTCCACGTGTCCGAACAGCAGCAGGTCCAGCTTCATTGCCGCGGTCAGCCCACCGAGAAGGGCGCGTGTCGAGGCGCTCTGCGCGATGCGTTCCTTGCCGGCGGCGCGCGCCGCCTTGAGGGCGTCCTCGTCGCTCATCGCGCCGGTGCTGCTCGGCGCGCTCGCGTGCCCGCGCTGCGCGCGCCGCGCCATGCGGCGCTCGGCGATTCGCATCAGGATGTTCTCGATGAAACCGCCGACGAGCGGCGTGTAGTAGCGAATCCGCTTGATGCGAAAGCCGGTGTCGGCGGCGACCTGGCGCAGCTCGGGAATGTCGGCGAGCGGATTGAGGTGATCCGACTTGCGCAGGTGCTCCTGCCGGAGATCGATCACGCCGAGGCGATCGAGCTTTCCCGCGAGCGCGTTGATCCAGCGCAAACCGATGGCAATGCGCGCGTTCTTGCGGACGTGCGTGTAGACGAACAGCTCGCCGCCCGGGGCGATGACCCCACGCGCCTCTTTCGCGCCGCGCGCTATGCCCACCGCCTGGGGT
>JANPCT010000973.1:0-2076 GCA_031431095.1 Acidobacteriota bacterium
TGTGATTTGATCGCCGCGAGGAAATTCTCGTAGCTGATGTCGGCCTGTCCGTCGGCCGCGAGGATGACGTCTCCCTCCCTCAGCCCCGCCTCTGCGGCAGGCTGCCCAGTGCTGACCGCGACGATCTGCGGATGGACCGTCGGCTGTATCCCGAGGTCGCCGAGCTGATACTTGCCCAGCGCGGCCGGCGTGACCGTCACGTCGCCGGAGCGGCCGGCGCGGATGTACGCGACGGTCACGGGCACATTGGCTTTCGGCAGAATCGCCGTCGAGAACTGATCCCAGTTGTCGACGACCTTACCGTTGACGGCGACGACGCGGTCGCCGGCCTTCAATCCGGCCTTCGCGCCCGCGGAGTCGTCGGTGAAAGTGCCGATCACGACGGCCTGCTGTTCGTAGAGCGGCACGGGCGCGCCCTGATAGAGCACCACCGCCATCACCACCACGGCAAGCACCAGATTCATCACCGGCCCCATCAGCAGGACCTGGAACCGCTGCCACTTGGACTTCGACAGGAACTCGTCCGCCGCACCGGTCCGGTTGTCTTCCGGGTTCTCGCCGGCCATCTTCACGTAGCCGCCCAGCGGGATGGCGCTGACGCAGTATTCGGTGTCGCCGCGTTTGATGTTCAACAGCTTGGGGCCGAAGCCGAGCGAGAACGTCAGGACCCGGACGCCGATCCGCCTCGCCATCAGGAAATGGCCGAGCTCATGCACGAAGATCAGCACGCCGAGAACGAAGAGGAAAGCCAGTATGGTCAATTGATCACCTGTGTCGCGAAGCTGCGCGCCCATTCATCGATGGCGCGAACATCGTCGAGACCGGAAACGTGAGTGGCGGCGTTGCGCTCGTAGTCGTTCATCGCGAGCTGGATCGTATCGGGGATTCCCGTGAAGCTCAGGCGGCCGTCGAGAAAGGCGGAGACCGCCACCTCGTTGGCGGCGTTGAGGACGACGGGGAGTCCCTCCGATCCGCGCAGGGCCCTGAAGGCCAGGCCGAGGCAGGGAAAATGGTCCGTCTGTGGCGCCTCGAACTCCAGCCGGCCTGCCCGCGCCAGGTCCAGCGACGGTAAGGCTCCACCCCAGCGATCAGGGTAGGAGAACGCGTACTGAATAGGTAGACGCATGTCGGTGACGCCAAGTTGCGCGATCACGGATCCGTCGACGAGCTCCACCATGGAGTGCACGATCGATTGCGGATGCACGAGAACGTCCATCCGGTCGGGCCCGACGTCGAACAGCCACCGTGCTTCGATCACTTCGAGCCCCTTGTTCATCAGCGTCGCGGAGTCGATCGTAATCTTCTGCCCCATCGTCCATGTCGGGTGGCGGAGCGCGTCGGCCGCAGACACGCTCGCCAGCGCTTCGGCGGTCATGCCGCGGAAGGGACCGCCCGACGCGGTCAGGATCAGCCGCCTGACCTCCGAGGCCCGCCGCCCATGCAGGCACTGGTGAATCGCGTTGTGCTCGGAGTCGACGGGCAGCACCGCGACGCCCTGCCGCTTCGCGGCCGCCATCACCACCGAACCTGCCATCACGAGGATTTCCTTATTGGCAAGCGCGATGGTCTTCCCTGCGGCGATCGCCGCCAGCACGGCGTCGAGTGCCGCGGTTCCAGAAGAGGCGAACAGCACCACGTCGGCGTCGGGATGGGTCGCGATCTCCACGAGACACGCGGGACCGCTGTCGGCCGCGAGGGCCCACCGCGACGGCTGGTATTTCGCGACCTGCGCCGCAAGCCGGCTCGCGTTCCCGCCCGCTGCCAGCCCCACGACGCGCAACTGGTCCGGGTGTGCATCGACCACGGCAAGCGCGCTCTGCCCAATCGAACCGGTCGAACCGAGAATCGACACGCCTTTCATGAGGCGGGTTCCGTCAGCCCGTTGAGGGTTCCGGGCGCGCCGCGTTCATTCGAACGCGAACGCGGGCAATGCAACCTGGAGCCGACGCGCGCGGTCGCCGTCATGCCAGGAACCGCACGAACGTGTAGTACACAGGTGCGGCGAACAGCCAGCTGTCGATCCGATCGAGCACGCCGCCGTGTCCCGGAATGAGGTTCGAGGAGTCCTTCAAGCCC
>JANPCT010000974.1:0-2540 GCA_031431095.1 Acidobacteriota bacterium
GGCGCGAACGTCGGCGAAAATCGCCTTGAGCAGGTCCGCGGGCTCGACGCTGGTTTCGCGATCGGCCACGGCGAGAATCCGCTCCTCGCCGTACTCGTCGCCGTTGGCGGCCATCGCTTCCGAGACACCGTCGCTGAACACGATCAGCCAGTCGCCCGGGGCGAGGACCACCGTCTCTTCCTGGAAGACCGCGTGCTCGAACAGCCCCACGATCGGCCCGCCGACCTCGAGCCGGCGGACCCCGCCTTTGCCGACGACGAGTGGCGGATTGTGGCCGGCGTTGCAGTACGTCAGCCGCCCATCCGGCTCCAGCGACCCGTACATCAACGTGACAAAACGCGACTCGATGCCGCGCTTGAAGAGCGCGAGATTGACCCGCGCGATGGTCTGGGAGGGCGTATCGCTGGCCGCCGCCTGTGCGGCGAAGATGCCCTGCATCATCGCGCTGAGCAGGGCCGCGGGCGGTCCTTTGCCGGCGACGTCTCCCAGCGCAAACCCGAAGGCGCCGGTCGGCAGGTCCACGTAGTCGTAGAAGTCCCCGCCGATCGATCGGCATGGCAGTGACGAAGCGGCGGTCCGGAAGAAGGTCCCTGAATGCGCCGCCTTGGGCAGGAGCGCCTGCTGGATCTCGGCCGCAATCCGCATCTCCTGCTCCATCTTCGCCTTCTCCATCGTCTCGCGATAGAGCCTGGCGTTCTCGATGGCCACCGCCGCTTCAGTGGCGAGCGTCTCGAGCGCGCCCCGGGTCGATGTCGACAGAAACGAGCCTTTCTCGCGGCTGTCGAGGTAGAGCACGCCGATGCGGCGTTCCTCGGCGTTGGCGTCGGCCTGGCGATCGACATATCGCACCAGCTTGAGAGGGACGCACTGAACGTTCCTGATGCCGAGCGCCACGGTGCCCATGTGGACGTTCGCCAGATCGCCATCGAGCAGATCCGCCAGGATCTTCGGATCGCCGGTGCGGAACACCTCTTCGGGAATCTTCCGGCTCGTGGCGAAGCTGGTGCCCGGCAGGGACTGCTGCCGTCGCCCGCGCGCGAGCTTGAACTCGAGATCGTGGTCGGCGCCGGCGAGCATGATGAATCCACGCTCGGCGCCGGTGACCTCGATCGCGGAGTCCAGGACCAGCGCCAGCACGTCGTCCAGGACGCGGCCGCTGCCAAGGGCGCGCAGGCCGGCCAGCAGCGCGGCGATCTGGCGGAGATCGCCGATCGCGGTGGTGCTCGCTTTGTCCTGCGTCGGCCCGGTGTCGGCCAGCAGGAAGACGAGTTCGGCGCCGCCGGTTCGACCGAGACGGATCCGATCGCCGTGCACCAGGGGACGGTCGCCGGCGATGGCCTCGTCGTTGACGAACGTGCCGTAGCGCGATTGCTTGTCGCGGACCACGAAGCCGGGACCGGCCACGACGATTTCGGCGTGGTCCCGGGAGACTTCGCTGCCGGAGAGCCGCAAGTTGTTCGTCTCGCGACGCCCGATCCCGAAGGCTTCCTTATCGATCGGCACGATCCGGCGCCCGAGTGCGTCGGTGACCTCCAAGCGAGCGTCTGGCACAGCCGGAGTCTATCAAAAGACCGGGGCGAAAGACGTCACCGCCGCCGGACGATTCGAACGATCAGCACGATGATCGCGATCGCGATGCCGATGCCGACCCCGGTCCCGTAGCTGGGGGGCAGGACCGTCTCGCCAGCCTGGCCCAGATAGAGCCCGAGCAGTACCAGCACCACCAGGGCAGCAAGGGGGAACGCCCGTCCGCGGCGCGAGCGGACCGCAGCCGGCCGCCGCACGGGGTCGGTCGTTCCGGCGCCGCACCGGTAGCAGACGATTGCCTTGTCCGCGATTTCGGTGCCGCAGTTACGGCAAATCATCGGACGGGATCATAGTGCAGACGCGTCAGCGTTGCCACACCCCGCGATCCGGTCAGAGGCCGACGGCTTCGCACGAAGGCGCACAGGACGCAGAGACGGGGCGACGCGCCGACGGGCCTTGACGAAAGATCATCAACGCCCCCTCGGCTGGACGGCGTGAACACCCCGGAGGATGCGGTTCGACCGGCATCCGCCTCACGAGGCCGTGGCTTGGCGCCGCGTCAGGGCACAGCGATGGAACGGCGGAACAGCGGCCGCACCAGCGCCATCAGTATCAGCACCAGCCCGAAGGTGACGACGATTGTCGCCCCGGTCGGCAGATCCAGCTGCAACGACAGCCACACCCCCAGCGCCGACACGACGGTTCCCATCGTCCAGCCGATCGCCAGCCGGGGTCCGATGTTCTCGGCATACAGCATCGCCGCCACGGACGGCACGATCAGGTAGCAGAAGACCAGCAGCACGCCCGCAATGGCGACCGACGAGGTGACGACGAATCCGAATGAGGCGTAGAACAGAAAATCCCAGAAGCGAAAGTTCAGCCCGGTGGATTCCGGGTTGTGATGGCTCCGCGAAATCGCGAGGAACTGTTTGCGGAAGATGTAATGGAACACGCCAATCCCGCCATACAGCACCGCAGTCTTGATGACCTCGCTCCACGACACCGCGAGGATG
>JANPCT010000975.1:0-2795 GCA_031431095.1 Acidobacteriota bacterium
GACGAGGTCTACAACCTCGCCTCGCAGTCGCGGCCGGGCGAGTCGTGGGTGCGCGCCCCCGAGACGCTGGTCGTGAATGGGCTCGGCGCGATCCGGTTACTCGAAGCGCTGCGCCACCACCGCCCGCAAAGCCGCGTCTACCATGCCTCCTCGTCGGAGATGTTCGGACAGGCGCTGGTGACCCCGCAGAACGAAGAGACGCCGTTCAACCCGGTGAGTCCCTACGCGGCCGCCAAGGTGTACGCGCACCAGATGGTCCGCATCTACCGGGCGAGCTATGGGCTGCACATCTCCAGTGGCGTGCTCTTCAACCACGAAAGCGAGCGGCGGCCGCTGCACTTCCTCACGCAGAAGGTGGCCTACGGCGCCGCTTGTGCGGCCCTCGGGATCGCCGATTCCCCAGATCGCAACGAGCTCGGCAAGCCGATCGTCGCCCGCGGCAAGCTCGCACTCGGCAACCTCGAGATCTCGCGCGATTGGGGGTACGCCGGCGACTTCGTGCGCGCGATGTGGCTCATGCTGCAGCAGCCGCAGCCGGACGACTACGTCATCGCCTCCGGCATCAGCCATTCGGTCCGTGAGCTGGTCGAAACCGCGTTCGGCCACCTGGGGCTGGACTGGACGCGTTACGTGCGGATGGACCCCGCGTTCCTGCGCCCCGCCGAAGTCGATCACCTGATCGGCGATCCGGCCAAGGCCACCGCGGCTCTCGGCTGGACGCCGTCCGTCGACTTCACGGGACTCGTGCGGATGATGGTCGATGCCGATATGCAGCGCCTGTCGGCCGCGCCGCTCGCGCCGCTCGAAGGCGGGCGCTCCCGCTGACGCGCCGCGCCCTCGCCCGATATCCCCACAGGAGTAGTACTGCGTGAGGCCTTTTACCTGGGATGACGCCACCGTCCTCGTCACGGGCGGCACCGGTTCGTTCGGCCGGCGTTTCGTCGACATGGTGCTGCGCGACCATCGCCCGCGCAAGGTGATCGTCTTCAGCCGCGACGAGTTGAAACAGCACGAGATGCGGCAGCGGCATCCGGACGGCCCCGGTTCGCCGATGCGCTACTTCATCGGCGACGTGCGCGATGCCGAGCGCCTCCGCCGCGCCTTCGCCGGCGTCGACCTGGTCGTGCACGCCGCCGCGCTGAAGCAGGTGCCCGCCTGCGAATACAACCCGTTCGAAGCGGTGCTGACCAACATCCAGGGGGCCAAGCACATCGTCGACGCGGCGATCGACGCCGGCGTGCCGCGCGTCCTCGCCCTCTCGACCGACAAGGCGGTGAGCCCGGTCAACCTCTACGGGGCGACCAAGCTCGTCGCCGAGAAGATTTTCGTGCAGGGCAACACCTACTCCGCGGGCGCCGAGACAAGGTTCGCGTGCGTCCGCTACGGCAACGTCATCGGCAGCCGCGGCAGCGTGATCCCGCTCTTCGAGGAACAGAAGAAGACCGGCACGATCACGATCACCGACGACCGTATGACGCGGTTCTGGATCACGCTCGATCAGGGCGTCCGCTTCGTGATGAGCGCGATCGATCGGATGCATGGCGGCGAAGTGTTCGTGCCCAAGCTGCCGAGCATGCGCATGAGCGACCTCGCCGCGGCGATCGCGCCGGGCTGTGCGATCCGCACCGTCGGCATCCGGCCGGGCGAAAAGCTGCACGAGACGCTCGTGTCGGAAGACGAGAGCCGCCAGACGCTCGACGTCAGCGACATGTATGTCATCCAGCCGATGTTCCCGTGGTGGAACGCCGAGCGCTGGTCATCCGGGCACTCGCTGCCGGAGGGATTCCGCTATGCCAGCGACAGCAACGAAAAATGGCTCACCAGCTCGGAGCTCCTTGAGATGATCGGGACGAGCGAGAGTGCCCACGCTAGCCATTGACGGAGGGACGCCGGTCCGCAGCCGCCCGCTGCCCTACGGGCGGCAGGTCATCGACGCCGCCGACATCGCCGCCGTCGTCGACACGCTACAGTCGGACTGGCTGACCACCGGCCCCGCGGTGGACCGGTTCGAGCAGGCGTTCGCGCGCGCGGTCGGGGCAGCGCACGCCGTGGCGGTGTCGAATGGCACCGCCGCCCTGCACGCGGCCGCCTTTGCCGCGGGCGTTGGTCCGTCACGCGGCGCCATCACGACGCCGATGACCTTCGCCGCGACGGCCAACTGCGCGCGTTATCTTGGCGCGACGGTCACCTTTGCGGACGTCGAGCCCGGCACTCTGAATCTTTCCACCGCGCGCGTCGCGGCGGCGCTGCAGCCCGATACGGCCGCCGTCATCGCGGTGGACTACACCGGCCAGCCCGCGGATCTCGACGAGCTTCGCGCCCTCGCCGAGGGTGCCGGCGCGCTGCTCATCGAAGACGCCTCGCACGCGCTCGGGGCCGTGTATCGCGGCCGTCCCGTCGGCACGATTGCGCACCTCACGACGTTCAGCCTCCATCCGGTGAAGCACATCACCACCGGTGAGGGGGGGGTGGTGACGACGAACGATCCCGAGCTGGCGTCGAGGCTGCGGCGGTTCCGCAACCACGGCATCGAGACCGATGCGCGCCAGCGCGAGGCGGCGGGCTCGTGGTTCTACGAGATGCGCGATCTCGGCTTCAACTATCGCCTCACCGATCTGCAGTGCGCGCTCGGCACCTCCCAGCTGACCCACCTGCCGTCGTGGATCGCGCGCCGCCGCGCCATCGCGGCACGATACGCCGGCCGGCTTGGCGGCGAGGCGGCGCTCGAACTGCCGCTGGTGCGCGAGGATCGCGACCCCGCGTGGCACCTGTATGTCGTGCGGCTGCGCCTCGAC
>JANPCT010000976.1:0-3200 GCA_031431095.1 Acidobacteriota bacterium
CGGCTGGTTGCAGTATGCGCGGGCGCTCGAACGCGCCGGTGCCGACGCACTGGAGCTGAACTTCTATCACGTCGCGACCGATCCGGCCGAAGACGGCCGCGCCGTCGAGCAGCGCGTGCTCGATGTCGTCGCCGTCGTGAAGGAATCGATCGCGATTCCGGTCGCAGTGAAGTTGTCGCCGTTCTACTCATCGCTGCCGAACATGGCTGCCCGTCTCGAGCAAATCGGTACGGACGGCCTCGTGCTCTTCAACCGCTTCTACCAGCCGGACATCGATCCAGATACCCGCGGCACGTCGGTGGATCTGCACCTCTCGGGGTCAGGCGACCTGCTGCTGCGTCTGCATGCCGTCGCGAGCCTGTCCGGCCGCGTCAACATGTCGCTGGCTATCAGCGGCGGGATCCACGAAGCGCTCGACGCCGTGAAGGGCGTGATGGCCGGCGCGCATGTCGTGCAGGTGGTGTCGGCTCTGCTCCGGAACGGCCCGTCGCAGCTTGCCCGTTTGCGCACGGCGTTCGACGCGTGGGGTGACGCACATGGATACGCGTCGATCGCCCAGCTTCAGGGCGTCGCCACTCTCGCGACCCGAGTCCACGCCGCCGAATGGGAGCGGAGTGACTATGTGTCGGTCCTGCAATCATGGAACGCGAGCCACCCGACCGCAGACGCGTGACCAAGCTCTTCACACCTTCACCGACGCGAGGCTCACATGACCACCCTGCTGCTGGATCCAACGGCGCAATCAAACGCAAGGGCACTGTCGCGCAAGCCGTCCCTGACTGACCTGGTACGGATCATCCGGGCCGAGTACATCGAAATGCCGGGCCTGCACCTCACACGCACACAGGCGCGGCGCTTATGGAACCTCGAGCCTGGGACCTGTGACGAACTGCTGGACGGACTGGTCGCCGCGGGATTTCTGCGCCGCACCGCGGGTGGCGCATTCGTGCTCCTGGAATGGGCCGCAACAGGTGGCGAGGCGCCGCGAGGGTTTTGATAGCCTGTCCGCTCACTCGTCGGCGAGGAGCGGCCTGGCCCGGGTCAGAATCCGCACGAGTTCTGCCTGGCTGGTTGTGCCGGTCTTCGCGAAGACGGACCGCAGTTGCGTGCGCGCCGTTTCCCGGCCGATCTTCAAGGAATCGGCGAGCTCCGCGAGGTGGGCGCCGGCCGCGATTCCCGCGGCCAGCCGCGTCTCTGCGGGGGTCAGCCGGAACAGCCCCGCGAGAGTCTCACGCGGGGCGGTGGCGTGATCGTCGGGATCGGTGATGAAGACCGCGACGACGGCGTCATGTCCGTGCGCTGGTTCGCCGCCGCAGCCGAGCGGGCAGACGAGTACGTTGTAGGGACGCCGCATCGACGGCCGTGAAATCGACAGCGCTCCACCTGCGGAGAACGACGCGCCTTGCGCCGTGCTGGCGGCTCCCTTGATGAGGAGACGAAGCGCGTCCCGCTCCTTGGGCTGCGCGGCGGTCAAGACGCCGTGTTCGACACTCAATCCATCCGGCACCCGAATCAGCCGCTCTGCCGCGCGATTCACGAAAGTGGCCCGGCCGCGCGCGTCGACGAGGATCACGCCGGAGGCGAGCCGGTCGAGCGCTGCGGTGGCAGCGCGCTGCAGCGAACCACTCGGGGCAAGCTGGTCGTGAATCTGCGTGGCGCGCGTCAGGTGCGGCAACAGGACGCGGAGCAGGTTCCGCTCCGCTGTGCCGTGCGGCGGGGCGGCATCGTCTCGAATCAGCGACAGCACCGCCACGTGCGGACCGTCCAGCGCGATGGTGCCGGCGAGGACGCGCGTGAGGCCGTACGGCCGCGCGAAGTCGCCGTAGTACTCCGTCTCGTGCAGCCGGGGGCGGGCGATCAGTTCGTCGCCGTCCACAACGCTGCCGGGGCGGACGAGGGCTGCGGTGCGGGGGCTGTTGCCCCAGGGATCGAGTCGATGATAGTGGCTCTGATACGCCGCAAGCGCCGCGGGATCGACCCGGACCGCGACGTCCACCCCACCTTCGCGTGCGCCCAGGTTCCTGTGGATGATGCTGGCGGCGGACGCGGTGGCGTCACCGATGGCCTCGAGCGCCTGGGGCCACAGGCGCCGGTCCTGCGCGGCGCGATAGATTCGATCCACGAGGTCGAGAACGGCTTCGTACGAAAGCTTGCGCCTCCCGCAACCGCGACTGTGGATGAAAGGTCAGGAGTTTAGTGGGATCGCGGCGCCCCGCGCAAGCACTTTGCGGCGAACCGTCAGAACGGTATCGCGGTGCCTCCGCAGAATGCGCCGTTCGCCGGGTTGCCGATCTGGAACGTCGTCGCCCCGTAGCAGGCCGAGAATGGCTGGCCATTCCCGTTGAGGGTGGCGAAGGTTCCGGTCCTCGAAGCGTAGGTGAACGGCGTGAAGATGTCGCCCGTCGACGGGACGAAACCGCCTGTTAGCTGCACGTCGAGCGTGCCGCCAAACGTAACCTCGTTGTTGATGGCGATGCGGTCGATCTCCGCCGCAGTGGCGCCGCCAATCCGGATCTCTATCGTGCCGGTATTCGCGACCGAGAGACTGACCGCCGCGATCGTGAGCAGCCGGGGCGCGCCGCCGAAACGGAGCCTCCCGGCGTTCACGAAGGTGTTGGCGCCGTTGTTGTTGCCGATGACCTGCTGGTCCGCTTGTACCTCCCACAGCGCGCCGCTGTCGTTGACGATGCTGCTGCCGCTGTAGACGTACAGGGTGCCGCCGGTCCAGGTCACCGTGCCGTGATTGCGCAGCGTGGACGACGACAAAACATGTTGGCCTGAGGAACTGATCGTCAGCGCCTGCCCGGTGCCGACGTCGAGACCGCCCGCGGCGGAGAAATATCCTCCAGTCCACGTGAACGGAGCCGCCATCGTCATGCCCCCTGGTCCCGAGATGTCGCCCGTCATGTCGACGGGCAGGGAGACGACCACCGGACCGCTCACCGTCGTCACCCCGTTGGCCAGCAGCGTGCCGCTGCCGCTGAACGTCGACCCGGTCTGCAGGTTCACTCCGTGCAGTTGGAGGCTGGCGCCCGCCGCCACCGACAAGAGACCGCTCGTGTTGAGCGGGACGCCGCTCCCATTCGCCAACGTGCCGGTCTGGATCGCAATAGTCCCCGTATTGGTGAGCGACAAACCGCCTGCCAGCGTCAAGGCCGCCGCCCCCCCTGACTTACGCAGCGTCCCGGCATTGAGAAACG
>JANPCT010000977.1:0-2790 GCA_031431095.1 Acidobacteriota bacterium
CCAGGAATGGGGCGACGCCACGGTGGCAAAGGGCGACGCGTTCTACGCCGTCACTCCCGCGACGGACTACGCGCTCAACGGGGAGACGCTCACCTTCACCAGTGCCATTCACACCCCCCACCCGGAGAACAACACGGTCCGGGCCCGGTTCTTCCCCGATTCGTCGCCGCGCGGCCGCAAGCGGGCGGTGCTGGTGATGGCGCACTGGAACTCCGACGCGGAGGGTCATGTCGGACTGTGCCGGCTCTTGAACCGCTTCGGCATTTCCGCCCTGCGCCTCAGCCTTCCGTATCACGATGCGCGGATGCCGCCCGAGCTCACGCGCGCGGACTACATCGTCAGCGCCAACGTCGGGCGCACGGCGCAAGTCTGCCGGCAGGCGGTGCTCGACGCGCGCCGGGCTATTGCGTGGCTGCACGCTCGCGGCTATGAGTCGATCGGAATCCTGGGAACGAGTCTCGGGTCCTGCCTGGCCATGCTGACGACGGCTCACGAGCCGTTGATCAAGGCGGCCGCGCTCAATCACATCTCGCCGTACTTTGCCGACGTGGTGTGGGACGGGCTCTCGACGATGCACGTGCGCGAGACGCTCGAAGGCAACGTCACACTCGACGAATTGCGGCGGATGTGGCTGCCGATCAGTCCGCTGCCCTTTCTGGAGCGCGTGCGCGGGCGCAAGGTGTTGCTGGTTTACGCGCTCTACGATCTGACCTTTCCGGTCGATCTGTCCCGCAGGCTGGTGACCGCATTTCGCAAGGCCGGCATCCCGCACGATCTGCTGGTGCTGCCATGCGGTCATTACAGCACCGGCGTCTCACCCTTCAAGTGGTTGGACGGGATCACGTTGTGCCGCTTCTTGAACAGGGCGCTCGCCGCGAGCAGCCAGGGTTGAGGTTTTCGCCCGGGTGCTACAAGTACTTGATGATGCCCTGGAGCGCGTCGTAGAGGGCGCCGGCGAGCGCCTTTACGAACGGCGAGACGTCACCTTGCGTGGCGGCATCGACAGCCGTCGCGGTGGTGACCGGGTCGGAGATGGCCAGCCACAAAGCCGCGGCGGCGAGAACGGCGACAAAGACGCCGACGACGCCGACAAGGCTAAGACTGAACCGGGTGGAAGTCATAGGCGAACGGGCTCAGTTTACAACCGGGGCCGTTCATTCTGCCACTTGGACGCAATACGCCGGCGGCGGGTTCCGCGCCGAGCCGCCGCTGTGCATCCGCCGCGCGTCCGGACAGCAACGGAGTCGGGCGCTTCTTCGAACCTGAGAACGTCAGGTCCGCCATGTTCATGGGAGCGCACCTCGTTCAGGCGGCGCTCACGTCCTCCACCTCGCCGAGATCGAGCGCTTTCAGCGACGGCATCAGCTTGTCGCGATCCCCGACGACGACGGTGACGAGGCGGTCGGGGTCGATATGCCGGGCCGCGATCGCGGTGACATCCGCCGCGCTCAAGGCCAGCACCGTCGGCACGAACGAAGTGAAATAGTCGTCCGGCAGATCGAATAGCGCGAGCTGCGCCGCGCCGCGCGCCACCTGGTCGGCGGTTTCGAAATTCCGTGGATAGCCGCGCGTCAGCGGCGCACGCCCGAGCTCGAGCTCCTCACGCGTGACCGGACGGTCACCGCGGATGGCGTGAATCTCGGCGAGCGCTTCGCGTAGCGCGTCGGCGGTCGCATCGTGCTGCACGCTGGCGTGCAGGGCGAAGGGCCCCGGGGCGCGACGGAACTCGAACGACGTTCGCACGCCGTAGGTGTAGCCCTTGTCCTCACGCAGGTTCATGTTGATCCGGCTGACGAACTGTCCGCCGAGCACCATGTTCGCGACCAGCGCACCGTGATAGTCGGCGCTGCGGCGCGCCAGCGCGACATGCCCGATGCGCAACTCGGATTGCGCCGACCCCGGTCGATGGACAATGGCCAGCCTCGTGCGGGATGCCGCGGGCGCCGCGAAGGCAGCCGGGTCGGCAACCGCTTCTGCCGGCGCGAGGCGCCACTCGTCGAACGCCCTCGTCACCGCGCCCAGCAGCGCCTCGTGCGAGGCATCGCCAACCGCGATGATGGTCATGCGCGATGGGACGAAGGCACGGCGGTGAAAGCTGGTGACGTCGCCAATCGTCAGTTGGCGCAGCGATTCCTCGCTGCCGATGGGCAGGTGCCCATAGGGATGGTCGCCGTACAACAGCCGTGTGAACGCGCGTTCCGCGAGCGCCGGCGCCATGTCCTTGAGCTGCAGCAGCCGGTTGAGGCGGAGGTCCCGAACGCGATCGAAATCGCGCAACTCGCAGCTGGGTCCGACAATCATCTCGCGGACCAGGTCGAGACCCGCATCGAGGTATCGCTCGAGCAGCGTCAGCCCGACCACGGTGGCATCGTGACCGACGTCGATGTCCAGCTGCGCGCCGATGCGGCCGAGCGCTTCATGAATATCGAGCGCGGATTTGTCGCCGCAGCCTTCGTCGAGCATGTCGCCGGTGATGGCGGCAAGCCCCGGCTGGTCCGGCGGATCGGACGATGCGCCCACGGGCAGCACGGCCAGCACCGACACGAGCGGCACCTGACGATGTTCGACCGTCCACACACGCATGCCGTTTGCGAGGCTGGTGCGGCGAATCGCCGGAAAGGTGAACGGCGGCTCCGGTCCGAGGTCCGGCAGCCGGCTGCGATCTGCGCGGGTCACGAGACCGCCACCGGCCGTGAGCCCGCGAGCGCCATGCTGTCGCGGCCGCGCGGGACGACGCTGAGCACGACACGACGGTCCGGCTTCAGCCACCTGGCCGCGGCGTCGCGCAGG
>JANPCT010000978.1:0-2000 GCA_031431095.1 Acidobacteriota bacterium
ATACTTGGTAGTTCAGCCGGTCGTTCATCCCTTCTTCAGTGCGGAAGTGGCGGAACTGGCAGACGCGCAAGCCTCAGGAGCTTGTTGCCGCAAGGCAGTGAAGGTTCAAATCCTTTCTTCCGCACCAAAATTATCTGAAAGGCTTCGCCCCTCAGACTCCCCAACACGGTCCCTCGCTCGCCGCTGCGCCAGGCTCGCGCCGTGCCCGTGGCTCGGCTCGCTGCGCTCGCCGCGCTGCCATTTTTGATCGGCGAGGCTTCGCCCCGCAGACTCCCCAACACGGTCCCTCGCTCGCCGCTGCGCCAGGCTCGCGCCGCCCGTGGCTCGGCTCGCTGCGCTCGACCGCCGCCCTACCGCGACAGGCGACGGGTGGGACCGTCTGTCGCGCCGGTTCGTCAGCGCCTGGAAGGCGTGGCTCAAGTAATCCGCCCGATTTGACCGCCGCAGGGCCGCTGGCATTACGTCTGGCATTACGTCCGGTAAGGCGCGATACTGGGCCCGTGCCGGCCGCGGTCAAGACGGTGCTCATCGTCGAAGACAACGACGACCTCCGCCAGTTGTTCGGCACAGCCCTGACCTTCGCCGGGTTCCACGTCCAGGAAGCGGTCGACGGTCTCGACGCGCTGCGCCGCATTCGCACCGAACCGCCCGACCTGGTGGTGCTCGACATCGGCCTTCCATTCGTCGACGGTCTCGTCGTCGGTCAGCAGTTGGCGGGACAGGCCCTGAGCTGCAACATCCCCGTTGTCGTCGTGACGGGAATGCCGGGCCCTCACGAGGAGCTTCCACGCGTCCACCTGCTGCGCAAACCGGTCAGTCCCGTGCAACTGGTCGAAACAGTCCGCGCCTGCCTGGCCGAGGGCCGCAATTAGTGCCCGTCTCGCTGTCATCCTTCGCTGCGAGGCGCATTCCATTGTTCGCTCTCGCATGCGGGCGGTGGTCGGGCGCGCCGCCGCGATGAACCACCCCGCCTGGTGGGTGCCGCCGATCAGTTCTTCGGGACGATGGTGCGATCCAGCTTGGCCGGTCCCGGAGCCGCGTTGAGGAATCGCTCTCCCGACAGGACCACCTGGTCGAAGGACAGGCCGTCCTCGCGGTTCTGGATGCGGATACGCTGCGTCCCGGCCGCTGCGAAGTAGATGGCCGGGCCGGCGACGTCCACGCCCCAGCCGTTGTCTTCCCAACCCCAGTCGGCGAGGCCGCATCCCCTGCACGATTCCAGGTTGTATTCGGCGGACGCGGTCGTTCCTATTCGATAGACCGGTGCGCCCTGAGCATCGACGCTGCCGGAGAACTGCACGTGCGCGGAGTCGTTGTAGCCATCGTCGCGCTCCGCCTTGCCGCGGATCCATAACCGGTACGGACGCCCCGCTTCGGCGTCGAAGGTGAACTCGACGTAGCCTGACGGATTCGCCGCGGCGGTGACGACCTTGGCAGTGCCGGCGTCGGGATTCCACGCGCGCTTGCCCGCGGCCGCGGTGCTGTCCGGCTCGAGCCGCCACGTGCCGGTCACCGCGGTTGCGTCCGCCGCATACAGCACGATCTCCTTGACGCTCGGCGGGGGCGGTGGCGGCGTCGCGGTCTGCACGCGCACGTTGTCGAAGGTCGCTGTCGCCAGCCGTGTCGCATCGTGGCTCGAGACGGCGAGTCCTGCATAGACGGTTGGCGGCATGGCAAAGGTGTCACTCGCGACGAGCGTCCAGTTCGCGCCGTCTCCCGACTGGAACGCCGAGATCGTGTTGCCCCGCCGTTCGAGCTTCAGCCATACCGGGGCGCTCACGAACGGTCCGGCGGTACTGCTCGACACGCCCGCCGCGACCGTCCGCCGTTGAAACGCGAGTCCCTTGCCTGCCGACGCCAGCATGAACGCGTGCGGTGAATCGGCGCTGAGCCGTTCGCGAATCATCACGCCCGCTTTCACCCACGCCTGCACGTACTCGACGGACCCGACGCGCGTGATGACGTCGGCATCGCCGCTGATCGGCTGCCACACGTAGTTG
>JANPCT010000979.1:0-5411 GCA_031431095.1 Acidobacteriota bacterium
GACATTCCCGTCTCGAAAGTCCGCAAGGTCCTGAAGATCGCGCAGGAGCCCATCTCGCTCGAAACGCCGATTGGCGAGGAGGAGGATTCGCATCTTGGCGACTTCATCGAAGATCGCCAGGTGGTGTCGCCGTCCGATGCCGTGATCAACCTGAACCTCAAGGAACAGACCGATCAGGTGCTCAAGACACTGACGCCGCGCGAGGAAAAGGTCATCAAGATGCGCTTCGGCGTGGGCGACGGCAGTGAGCACACCCTGGAGGAAGTCGGCCAGAACTTTGCGGTCACTCGCGAGCGGATCCGGCAGATCGAAGCAAAGGCGCTGCGCAAGCTGCGTCACCCTTCGCGGTCCCGCAAACTGAAAGCGTTCCTCGAGGGCCGTACGTAACGACGGCAAGGCAGAAGGTGAAAGAAAGGCAGCCCGCGCAACCGCGCGCGCTGCCTTTCTTTTTGCCGCCACGGGCCTTCGCGTGCTGCCTTCTGCCGTGTGCGGGCTACTCTCCCGTCGCCCCTTCTCCGTTCCCGTGCTGCCCTTGGCGCGTGACTGCGATAGACTCCGAATTGGGCCCATAGCTCAACGGTTAGAGCCGCCGGCTCATAACCGGCCCGTTCCAGGTTCGAATCCTGGTGGGCCCACCACCTTCGCGCCGGTTGCCGAGAGCATCGGTCCGCCGGCCGTCGCCATGTTAGAGGGACGACAGTGATAGAGTTCAGATCTCGACCGTGAACCCCGACATCCAGCATCTAATCCGGCTTCAGCAGCTGGACTCTGAGATCGAGTCCGAGCGTCGTCGCATCGCGGAGATCCCCGCGGTGCAAAATGCGCTGGCCACGCGGCTTCAGCAGGCGACGGCCGCCGTCGACACCGCGAAGCAGCGGCTGGCCGCGAGTCAGGCCGAACGCAAGACCGTCGAGGCCGAAGTCGCCGGCATCCAGACCCGCCTGTCGAAATACAAGGGACAGCTCACCGACCTCAAGACCAACAAGGAATACCAGACCATGCAGAAGGAGATCGCGACTGCCGAAGAAGCGATCCGATCGCTGGAGGACCGTGTCCTCGAACGCATGGAAGAAGCCGAGACGATGACGAAGGCGCTCAAGACCGCCGAGGCGGAATTGAAGACGCAGCAGGGGGCGATCGCGGTCGAGCGCCAGGCGCTCGACGCGGAAGCCGGGCGGCTGCAGAAGACGGTCGACGAAACCGCACTGGCACGGACGGAAGCGGCCAGGGCGTTGTCCCCCGAAGCCCTGAAGCTGTTCGACTATGTGTCGAAGGCGCGGAAGGGGCTGGCGGTCGCCGAAGCCCGTGACGGCGGCTGCACCGTCTGCCACGTACGCATGCGGCCGCAGATGTTCAACGAGGTGCGCCGCGGCGTCAACCTCATTCAGTGCGAGAGCTGCATGCGCATCCTGTATTACTCGCCGCAGGACTCAGCGACATCAGCGTCGTGATCGCACCGGTCCCCGGTTAAGCCCGTACTTCTCCAGCTCCTCCATTAAAGGCGGGGTTCTTGCAGACTTCGCATCATGCGAACCCGCCTGCTCATCGTCGCAACCGGCGTCCTGGCGCTCCAGGCCTGCGCCAGCATGGGAAACATCGGAAATCTCGGCGCCCTGATTCAACCGCCGCATTTCGAGCAAGTGCCGGATCAGCCGGCGGAGATTCGCCTCCAGGGAATGACCGGCGCCGGTGTTCGCCTCTGGACGCGGGTCAGCAATCCCAATCCATTCGGACTCCGGCTGGGCACGTTGAAGGGCACCCTCTTCCTTGACGACTCGCGCGCAGCTGACGCCGATTTCCCGCTTGGCCTGCCGCTCGCGGCCGGCGGGGACTCGGTGATCCCGATCGACATCTCGGTCAGTTTTGCCGACCTTCCCGGGCTGAGTGGCGTCGCACGGCGCGTCCTGGCGCGGCAGCCGCTCCCGTACCGGCTGGAAGGCACCATCGGTGTCGACGCGGGGCGACTGGGTCAGCCGCTGTTCGGTCCGATGACCCTGTTGCGCGGCCAAGCGGTCGTTCCGCTCCGTCTCGAGGTCCGTTAGGCGCCGGCGCGGATCGCGGCGAGCAGACGCCCTGCGGCGCCGCGTTCCGCGCGATACGAGTGCAGCCGATCGTGGTGGGTTTTCGTGCACAGCCCCGAGCTGAAAATCGCGTCGGGATCAAGGCCCGCGGCGACGAGCTGATCGCGATTCGCGCGCTCGAGATCGAGGAACAGCCGATCGCCGGCGCCAGGCGTCAACCATGCCGCAATGGCGGCATCGCCGGCACCACCCGCGCGAAACACTTCCACGACGTCGGGACCAACCTCGCCGCAACAGGCACCGAGGCATGGGCCGATGGCCGCGACCAGGTCCGACGCGCGCGATCCGAACTCCCGATTCATTGCCCGCACCGCGGCGGCCGTCGCGCCTGACGCGGTGCCCCGCCAGCCGGCATGCGCCGCTCCCACCGCCCGCCGTACTGGATCGTGCAGGAGGACCGGCGCGCAGTCGGCAACTCGCACACCGATCGCCACGGACGGATCATCACTGACAATGGCGTCGGCCGTGGGGCGGGTCCAGAGCGTCGTGTCGCCTGACCGTGCGGTGGCGACCGCCGCGCCGTGCACCTGCGTGACGAGCAGCAGCCGATCCAGGTCGACCCCCATCGACGACGCCACCGCCGTCCATTCCCGGTTGTCGTCCGTCAGTGCGACATCGCGCGATGTGAAGAGGTGGGGTGCGTCAAGGCGGGTGCACCTCAGCGCGCGCCCCCACGGCTCTTGCGTCCATGCGAAGGCGCCGGTAGTCTGAGGATCAGACATGAGTATCCTGGGGCTCGGCTTCGATGCGACGGACATTCCTCGCGTGCGCGAGGTGTTCGAGCGCTACGGCGATCGCTTCCTGAACCGGGTGTTCACCGAAGGCGAGATTGCCTATTGTAAGCGGCATCGCGACCCGGTCCCGAGCCTTGCCGCGCGTTTCGCTGCCAAGGAAGCGACGATGAAAGCGCTCGGCACCGGTCACTCGCGCGGCGTGCTGTGGAAGGACATCGAAGTATTCCGCCAGCATGGCCCGCCGCAACTGCGGTTGACGGGGGGCGCGCGCCGTCGCTTTGACGTCATGCAGGCACGCCGATCGCTCCTGACCCTCACTCATTCCGACGCGCTCGCGATGGCGCAGGTGCTCCTGCTCGACGACTGATCGCAACACAGGTTGTCGCGCGTCGGCGTCACGATTCGATCGCGTCCGGACCGCCCGCAGCGCCCTTTGCGGCAAGTCCCACGGCTTCACGATGATGCGACGTCCGCGGATGCTGCGTGGGCCCCGGTGCACGCCTTGCGATGCAGCTTGTCGGGAGGGTCATGGCATGACCATCAAGATTGTGTCGAATGAAAAGGGTAATCCGCCTGGGAAGCTGGCGGACGCGGAGCTCCATTTCTCCGACGGACCGCTCGAAGGACTGAAACTGATCGGCTTTGGCATCTGGGAGCGGAAGACCGGTGGGGGGAGAAACGTGACCTTTCCGGCGCGGACCTATTCGGTCAACGGTGAGCGTCGCTCGTTCTCCCTGCTGCGGCCCCTCGCCGACACCACGGCGCAGAACAAGATCCGCGACCTGATTCTGGAAGCCTACGGGGAACACGCCGGCGCCGAGGTGGAAGCGACGGCGTAGTCCGTCGCCGGGCGACGTGGCTAGGTCAGTACGGGCAGGAACTTCTTGTTCTCTGAGGCGCGTTTCGGCGGCAGCGTCCATTCTTCGCGCAGTCCCTTGTCGAACTCGTTACGGAAGAACGTCGCCTTCATGCCGCCGTCGATGATGTCCCTGGGCAGCATGGCATCGGCCGAGCGGTCGCGGAAAATGTAGAAGTCGGCGTCGACGCCCGACTCTGCCACGGCGGCGCGCCAGTTGCCGCCGTTGCGCTCCGCGGCCTCGATCGCCGGGGCAACGCGTCGATCGCCGAGCGACATCAGCGCCTGGTAGTAGGAGTGCCGCTCCGACTTGATGTTGAAATACACATTGTCCAGGTCCGCCACCATCGCCCTCAGCCGTTTCCCTTTGCGATCGGTGATGGCCGGGTCCTCCATCGCGAGCCACTGATAGGCCGTGCCGGGCTTCGGAATCAGCGGGTTCACGCTGGCGACGATGCGGCCGATGTGGCCTTTGGGGCGGGCGTGCGCAAGCATGATGTCGCGCATCTGCTTCGTGAGCTCGTAAATTGCTTCGATGTCGGCATCCGTTTCGGTCGGGAGGCCCATCATGTAGTAAAGCTTCAGGTTGTCGATGCCGTTCGCGAAGATCAGATTCGCCTTATCAAGGATCTCGGCATTCGTCACCGTCTTGTTGATGACGCGGCGCAGCCGGTCGGACCCTGTTTCCGGCGCGATCGTGATCGACCGCTCCCCACTCGCGTGCAGCTTCGAGACGATGGTGTCGGTGAGGTCGTCCATGCGCAGTGAGGCTGGACTGATCGAGTAGCCGAGATCCATGAGGCCCGAGAGGATGCGATCGATCTCGGGGTGATCGCACAGCGCGATCGAAACGAGGCCGACGCGATTGGCATGTGGTCGCGCCGCGCGCGCGAGCTCCAGGATCCGATCCGCCGCGAACGGCCGCACCGGCAGGTAGTTGTAGCCCGCCCAGCAGAACCGGCACAGATTCGCGCAGCCGCGAACGACCTCGATGAGGAATCGCGAGCCGAATTCGGTGTCGGGCGTGAAGATGCTCGTCGACGGAGGATCGAGCTGATCGGTGGTCTTTACGGCTGCTTTCTTGACGACGGCCGGCGCACCGGTCCCGGCCTTCGGCTCGAAGGCGGCAATGGTTCCCGCCGCGGAGTAGCGCACGTCGTAGAACGACGGGATGTACATGCCGCGTTCAGACGCCAGGCGTTTGTAGAGGTCGTTGCGATCTGACGCATCGCCGAGCGCGCGCATGAGCGAGGGAATCAGGACTTCCCCTTCGCCCGCGGCGACCACGTCGGCGAACAGCGCGAGCGGCTCCGGGTTCACGAACGTCACCGCCCCGCCGATGACGACGAGCGGATCGTGTCTGGTCCGCGCTGCGGCGCGCACCGGCACGCCGGCGAGACGCAGCATCGATACGACGTTGGTGTAGTCCCATTCGAACGACACCGAGAACGCGAGGACATCGAAGTCGCGGACGGGCGTATCGGATTCGACGGTGCGCAGCGGCTTGCCCGAGGCGAGCTGCGCGGCGAGTTCCTGGCGTCCGGGGAGGAAGACACGCTCGCACACCACATCGTCCAGCTCGTTGAAGAGCCGGTAGACCGTCTGGAAGCCGAGATTCGACATCCCGACGAAGTACGTATTCGGGAACGCGAGTGCGACGCGAAGGCGGCCGCCGTGCGGTTTGCGGGTGTAGCCGACTTCTCGGGAGAGGACGTCGCGCGCGGCCCCGGCGGCCTCGCG
>JANPCT010000980.1:0-2382 GCA_031431095.1 Acidobacteriota bacterium
TGGAGAGATGGCCGAGTGGTTGAAGGCGCACGCTTGGAAAGCGACTCGGGTGACGCTCACCGAGTGATATCGAAACACCTCTTCGCGCAATCGATTCAATGACTTCCCGCCACACAATGCTTCTCGATGTGAACCCCTAAAGGTCGGTGTTTGCCGGCAGTTCCGAGCCCACCTTACACAGTTTCTACACAGTTCACGTTGCCAGTTGCGCACCATGTCACGTGGTGTTCGTTGGTAGACCTCCATGTGATTCGAGGTCTTGATCGGCGACGCATCGCACTCCGTTTAAAACGACCGCACACGACCGGCGCAGCTTTCGCTAACGTCGTCGAGCCCGTCGGGTTGACAAATCTCCAAGGCCCCGAAAAATTCGAGCCGCTCGGCATCTTGGTGTTCCCTAGGCCGGTCGCTTGGCAGGCGGAGCCTGCCCGCACAACTGCGTCTCGCCGACTTGCCCGTCATCGGCATCACCGCGGCGACGTGGTCGCAGCCGCGTTTTTCGGCGGACGCGGATCAGAGGACGCATTTATGAAAAGGAGGAGACAACCGGCCAGCACCCTCCGGAAAGTATGGCGTCGATCAGGTCACGGTCGGACGCTCGCTGGGCTCCTCAACGCCGAACCGACCGCGTTCCTGGGTTGCATCTCCGTAGCGTTCGCTCGTCGATGCTGCGGCGCGTGTAATCAAGGACGCTTCAAGAGGACGAACTCCTGCAGCGACCCTTGGCCGCGCTCGAGGCAGCGGACTTCGGAGCGAACAGTTCGCAGTGAAGAGACAGGTTGCAGAGGCCAGGGCCGAACCAACGGCTGGCATTGGCCCCTGGCGTGGGGGTTCAGACCATGTACGGCACGTCGGACGCGCTCGTCGGATAGGCGAACAACATGGACTTCAGATCCGCCGCCGGCATGCCGGCGCGCATGGCTACGGCGAAGAGGTTGATCACTTCTTCAGCGTGCGGGCCCAGGACGTGTGCGCCGAGCACGCGCCCACTGCCCTCTTCCACCAGGACCTTGAAGCCCGATGCGTCCTCGCCGATGCGCCGGGACGAATACCATCCCTCGGTGTGCTCGTGATGCATCACGAAGGTCAGGCCCCGCTCGCGCGCGGCCTGCTCGCCAAGGCCCACCGACGCCAGTGACGGCAGCGTGAAGACGACGCTCGGCACGATTGCATAGTCGGGCCTCACCGTGTTGCCCTCGAGCAGGTTCGTCGCCACGATGCGGCCGTCGTACCCGGCGACCGGTGTCAGGGCCGGGCCGCCGCTGGCGGCGGCATCGCCGGCCGCGTACACCGCGGGATTCGACACGCTTTGGAGATACGTGTTCACGGTCACGCCGCGGCGCCGATCCCACGCGACGCCGGCGGTGTCAAGGCCCAGGTCGTCGATTTCCGGCACTCGGCCGGCGCCGTGAACGACGAGGGCACATTCGACACGTCGCGCGGCGCCGCCCGTCGAGGTGTGGACGACGAACCCCTCGCCCGATCGCTCGATGCCGGTCACGGTCGTGCGGAGCTGGAGATCGATGCCGAGCGCGCGCGTGCGCGCCGCGAGCAGCTCGACGAGCTCCGGTTCGAACAACTCCAGCGGCCGCTCCCCGCGGTGGACAATCGTGACCCGCGCGCCGGCTCTGGCCGCGACGTGCGCGAATTCGAACGAGATATACCCGCCGCCCACGAACAGGATGCTCGATGGCAGATCGTCGAGCTCGAGCAATTGTTCGCTCGTGATGAGATGCTCGCGCCCGGGGATGTCCAGATCGGCAGGTTTCGCGCCGCTGGCCACGACGACGTGCCGGCCTTCCAGCTCGTCGCCGCCGACCGCGATCGTGGTCGGCCCGATGAAATGCGCGCGGCCGTGGACGGCCTCGATGCCCTTCGTGGCGAATCCCTCCTCGCGGCTCCGCGGCACCGCCGCGATCATCGACCGCTTGAACGCCATCAAGGCCCGCCAGTCGATCCGCGTGCCGTCCGTCACGATGCCTTTCCCGTCCAGGCGTCGAATCCAGTCGATAGCTTCCGCCGCGCCGACGAGCACCTTCTTGGGATCGCAGCCCCGCAGCGCGCACGTGCCGCCAAACGGCCGCGAGTCCACGATGGCGACGGTCCACCCGGCCGCCCGGCAACGCGAAGCCACCCCTGACGCCGCCGATCCGGTACCAATGACGACCAGGTCGAATGTTCTCTTCATCCTCCCCCCACGGCTACCCGGCGCAGCAGGAGAGTTGACGGACGTCCTTCGTGAAGGTCTGCGCCGCCAGCTTCAGCCCCTCGACCATGGTGAGATACGGGAACAACTGATCGGCCAGATCATGCACAGTCATCCTGGCGCGGATGGCCAGGGCGGCGGCCTGGATGACTTCACCCCCTTCCGGTGCGACGATC
>JANPCT010000981.1:0-5375 GCA_031431095.1 Acidobacteriota bacterium
CCAGCTCGCGCCACGTGACGAACTCATCGAGGAACGATTCGGCCGCGGGGCTGACGTGCCACCAGCCCTCCCTGGCGCCGCGCGCGCCGGTCCCCAGCTTCCGCGACGTCCATCGCTCGCGTGACATCACCGCCTGAAACACCTCGTGCGCCGAGAGGTGTCCGAAGTGCAGCCAGGGCGAGAGCCGGCTGGTCGCATCGCGTTCAGGCTGATTGCGATCGGCGTAGTGCGCCAGCCCGCCCGCGACGAAGTCATCCAGCCGCTCTCGTGCGGCGCGGCGGCCGCCGCGAATCGGGACCGGCGCCACGCCGTGATCGATGGGCAATGCGGAAAGGTCTATCGGAAAGACGGCTGCCGGCCACCGGTGTCTGATCGCCGGCGTCACATCGATGCGCTGTGCCAGCGCGCGGGGTAGCGCCTCGAGGGGGGACTCCACCGGCCATGCCGCCAGGTGCGGGCGTAACGTCCGCTGCAGGTGCGAACGGAAGCCGTGGGCCATCGGTATCGCGCGTCCAGCCTCCCCGACCGGAAGCAGGCCGTTGGTATCGATGGCTTAGAGGCGGACGTCGAGCCTGCGGGCCGCCGCCGCATGCATGCGCGGGAGGAAAAACGCCGGATACCAATCCGTGACGACGAGGCACGCTCGGCTGGCGAGGGCGGCGAGGAGTCCTGATCCGGCACCGCGGGAGGGTTCGACGTAGGGGTAATACGCGGGCCCGCCCTGAGGGAGCGCCGCGGCATGTTCCTCCATACCCTGGAGCACGAACGCATGGATCCGGTCGTTCGCATATGGATAGGCGCAGCGCAGCGCTTCCAGGATCACCAGGGGACGCGCCAGGGTGGCGGCACGTGCGACGGCGTGTTCCAGCGCGAGATTGAAGTGCAGGCGCCGCGCCGAAGTCATCCAGTAGACGACGTAGTCGCGTTCAGATCGAACGGGCGCGTCGTTGAGGGTGTAAAGGCGGCTGGCGGTCACCGGTCCAATCTTACCGGCGTCGGGCCCGGGTTGACGCCGCGACCCTTTTCAATTAAACTATTAATCCGGATATACGGATGGAACAAGTGTGACGCAGGCCGCGATCTTCGACGACCTCACGACTTTGTCGGATGCCACTCGCAGCCGCATGTTGCTCATCCTCGAGCGTCATGAGCTGACGGTGTCGGAGCTCTGCGCGGTGCTGCAACTGCCGCAGTCGACGGTCAGCCGGCACCTGAAGACGCTGGCCGACACGAGCTGGGTGTCCTCCCGGCGCGACGGCACCAGCCGCTACTACACGCTGGCACTGGACGAGCGGGACGCACAGACGCGACGGTTGTGGTCGCTGCTCCGGGAACAGGTCGCCACTACCGCGGGGGCGGACCAGGACGCCCGCCGGCTGAAAGGCGTGCTGGGGCGCCGCCAGTCGAAGTCCGTCGAGTTTTTCGCGTCAGCGGCGGGGCAGTGGGATCGGCTTCGGCGCGAGTTGTTTGGCGGCGCCTCGGCGCTCCACGCCCTGCCGGCGCTGATCGACGCGCGCTGGACGGTCGGGGATCTTGGCTGCGGCACGGGTGAAACGAGTGCGGCGCTGGCCCCGTTTGTCGCGCATGCGGTCGCTGTGGATCGCAGCGGCGAAATGCTGCAGGCGGCCCGCCGCCGGCTTCGCGATTTCCCCAACGTGGACGTGCGCCGCGGCGAGCTCGAGGCGCTGCCGATCGCGGTCGGGGAGCTCGATGCCGCCGTGATGATGCTCGTCCTGCACCACGTGCCCGATCCCGGCGCCGCCCTTCGCGAGGCCGCGCGGACGCTGAAGGCTCGAGGAAAGTTCGTGATGTGCGACATGCTGCCGCACGACCACGAAGAGTACAAGCAGCAGATGGGGCACGTCTGGCTGGGGTTCCACGACGATCAGCTGCGTCGTCTCCTTGGGGCCGCCGGATTCGAAGACATCAGGATGGTGCCGCTGCCGGCCGACCCCGCCGCCAAAGGCCCGGCGCTGTTCGTCGCGGCGGCGATGAAGAGTGCGTAGTTTGTGTGTAGTTCGAAAAGCAGGCCGGACCTTGAAGTCCGGCGTCTCGAAGGAGAGAAGATGCCGTCAGCAACAATGAGTGAAGTCCACGCGTTCGATGCCGCCCGGAAAGCCGGACGGGAACCTTACAAGGTGAAAGATCTCGGCCTCGCCGAGTTCGGCCGCAAGGAAATCCGCCTCGCCGAGCACGAGATGCCCGGCCTGATGACCCTGCGCACCCGCTACGGTGCGAAGAAGCCGCTGGCCGGCGCCCGCGTGATGGGCAGCCTGCACATGACGGTGCAGACGGCGGTCCTGATCGAAACGCTGACCGAGCTCGGAGCGGACGTCCGCTGGGTCTCGTGCAACATCTTCTCGACCCAGGATCACGCCGCGGCGGCGGTCGTCGTCGGCCGTCCGGAAACCGGCGGCACGCCGGCGAACCCCAAGGGCACCCCCGTGTATGCGTGGAAGAGTGAAACGCTCGACGAATACTGGTGGTGCACGAGCGAGGCGCTGCTGTGGCCGGACGGCTCGGGCCCGACCCAGATCGTGGACGACGGCGGCGACGCGACGCTGCTGCTGCACAAGGGCGTCGAATACGAGAAGGCCGGCACGGTCCCGGCGTTCGACGCCGACAAGGAGCCCGAGGAGTGGGGCGTGATCCTCGAGCTGCTGCGCCAGGAGCTGAAGGCCACCCCGAAGCGCTGGACCAAGGTCGCCGCCGACATGAAGGGCGTCAGCGAAGAGACCACGACCGGCGTGCATCGCCTCTACGAAATGATGAAAGCGGGGACGCTGCTGTTCCCGGCCATCAACGTCAACGACTCGGTCACCAAGAGCAAGTTCGACAACATCTACGGGTGCCGCCACTCGCTCATCGACGGTCTCAACCGCGCCACCGACGTGATGATGGGGGGCAAGGTCGCCGTGGTGGTCGGCTTCGGTGAAGTGGGCAAGGGCTGCGCGCAGGCGCTGCGCGGCCAGGGCTGCCGCGTCATCGTGGCGGAGATCGATCCGATCTGCGCGCTGCAGGCGGCGATGGAAGGCTACGAAGTCAAGCCGGTCGAAGCGGTCGTCGAGAGCGCTGACATCTTCGTGACCGCCACCGGCAACCTGAACATCATCACCGTTGACATGATGGCGAAGATGAAGCACAACGCCATCATCGGCAACATCGGCCACTTCGACAACGAGATCGACATGGCCGGGCTGAAGAAGCGCGGCGTCGAGCGCATCGAGATCAAGCCGCAGTACGACGAGTTCCGCTTCCCGAGCGGCAAGAGCGTCCTGATCCTCGCCGAAGGCCGCCTCCTGAATCTCGGCTGCGCCACCGGTCACCCGAGCTTCGTGATGTCGGCGTCGTTCACCAACCAGGTGATCGCCCAGCTCGAGCTGCACGAGCACAACGACAAGTACGAGAAGAAGGTCTACATCCTCCCGAAGCATCTCGACGAGGAAGTGGCGCGCCTTCATCTCGATCACCTCGGCGTGCAGCTGACGAAGCTGACGCCGGAGCAGGCGGCCTACATCGGCGTGCCGGTCGAAGGTCCCTACAAGCCGGAGCACTACCGCTACTAGGCACGAGCCCCGTGGCGGGGTTCGGGCCTGAGGCTCAGGGGAACCGGGGGCTCAGAGTTCGAAGCGCGCGGCATCAGCCGTGCGCCTTGAGCCCTGAGCCTCTTCCATCAGCGGCTCGTTCAGGAACCTGAGAGCGGCATCAGCGCCGTGAACGTTGCGAGCAGGGTCGGATAGAACTCGTCGCTGTGCGCGAAGCTGGCCGGGTACTCCCGGCCGGCCACGAGCTGGCGGTGCCTCAAATACTGCGCCGCCGGATGATCAGCGGGGAAGCGCCGCGGCACGCGGATGGTCGCATCACCCGAGAGTTCCCCGAGATGCCGGCGGAACACGCCGGCACGGACCGCGGCCTGAATCTCCGGCCAGGTCCCGGTGATGTGCTCGCGGACGCGCCGGCGAGTGCCAAGCCGAGAGCGATCGTCATCGCGCCGGAGATCCTACCAGCAGCACTGCTGGAGGGACAAAGACGGTGATGAGCGCCGCCGCGCTTCACGATAAGCTTCGTCTGAGATGAGACGACTGGTCCGGCTGGCGGCGGCACTCGCGATGCTGGCCGCTCCGCCCAGCGGCGTGGCGCAGGAGTGGCCGCAGTTCCGCGGGCCGGGCGGGCAGGGCGTGTCGTCAGCGCGCGGCCTTCCGGTCGAGTGGAGCGAGTCCCTCCACGTCGCGTGGAAAGTGCCGGTGCCGGGACGCGGCTGGTCGTCGCCGGTCGTCGCGCGCGGCCGCGTGTGGTTGACGACGGCGATACCCCTGCGGCGCGAAACGTCCCCCCTTCGCCAAGGCTCCGGCGGCCAGTCTTTGCGACTGTTGGCGTACGAGCTGGAAACCGGCAAGCCGGCGCTCGACGTCGAGGTCTTCCAGCGGCGCAGCTCCGAGCTCCAGAACGCCAAGAACAGCCACGCGTCGCCCACTCCCATCGTCGACGGCGATCGTGTCTACGTCCACTTTGGCGCGGAAGGAACCGCGGCCCTCACCACTGCCGGCGCAATCGTGTGGAAGACGCGGCTGCCGTATCAGTCGCAGCATGGCACCGGCGGCTCGCCGGAGCTCGCGGGCGATCTGCTGATCGTCAACTGCGACGGCTTCGACGAAAGTTTCGTTGTCGCGATCGATACGCGCACCGGTAAGACGCGCTGGAGGACCGACCGACGCCAGCCGTACTCGCAGGCCTACTCGACCCCGCTCGCCATCCGGGTCGGGGACCGCGATCAGGTCATCAGCCCAGGGGCGGCCAATGCGTTCGCCTACGAGCCGCAGACCGGTAAGGAAATCTGGCGCGTCAACTACGGCGACGGCTTCAGCAACGTGCCGCGGCCGGTCTACGCCGGCGGCCTGGTGTTCATCACGACCGGTTTCCATCAGCCGTCGATGCTCGCGATACGCCCGGACGGCATGGGTGACGTGACGAAGACGCATATTGCGTGGCGGCTGTCGCGAGGTGCGCCGCTGACGCCGTCCCCGATCGTCGCGGGCGGCGAGATCTACGTCGTGAGCGACAACGGGATCGCCTCCTGTCTCGATGTGAAGACCGGGGCGGTCCACTGGCAGCAGCGTCTCGGCAACAGCTTCTCGGCATCGCCGGTCCTGGCCGACGGCCGCATTTACTTTCTCGACGAGGACGGCCGCACGACCGTGATCAAGCCGGGGACGACGTTCGAGGTCCTGGCGACCAATACACTTGAGGGCGGCACGCTCGCCTCGATGGCCGTCGCCGCACGCTCGTTATTCATTCGCACGGCCACGCACTTGTACCGAATCGCCGCAAGCTAAGGCCGGCTTCCACTTCCGGCTTCCGGCGCGCCGCCCTCGCGA
>JANPCT010000982.1:0-2088 GCA_031431095.1 Acidobacteriota bacterium
GTCGGTGCTGATCACGGCCCTCTCGATCGGCATGCTCGCGGCTTTCCTGCCGTTCACGACGTCGTCGCTCGCGGCGCTCGCGATCCTCGGCGGCTACACCAGGTTCAGCGTCGCCGCGTTACGCGCCGGCTCGTGGCTGAACCTGGTGGAGCCCCTCACGGTCGGCGGTCTCGCGCTGTTCTTTGGCGCGGCGTACCAGTACTTCGTCGAGGGGAAGGAAAAAAGAAATGTTGCCAGGCTGTACGGCCGCTACGTGTCACGCGACGACAACTCGCAACTGATGAACAATCCGGAACAGGCGGAACTCTGCGGCAAGCGACGGGACATGAGCGTGCTGTTCTCCGACATCCGCGGCTTCACCAGCGTGACGGAGCGCGGCAACCCTGAGGAACTCGTCAGCCAGCTGAACGAGTACTTCTCGCGCATGGTCGACATCGTCTTCCGCCATCAGGGCACGGTCGACAAGTTCGTCGGCGACATGGTCATGGCGCTCTTCGGCGCGCCGCTGGACGATGCAGGGCACGCCGACCATGCGGTGCGGGCGGCCGTGGAGATGGTCAAGGAGCTGGGAGAGCTGAATCGGGCCTGGGCCGCAAAGGGGATGACGCCGCTGGATATCGGGATCGGCGTGAACTCCGGCGACATGATCGCGGGTAATATCGGCTCGTCCTCCATCATGAGCTACACCGTCATCGGCGACAACGTCAACCTTGGCGCGCGGCTCGAATCACTGAACAAGGATTACAAAACGCGGATCATCATCAGCGAAGCGACCCGGGCACGGCTGTCGAGTGCGTTCCACACGCGGCCCCTCGGCGACGTCATCGTCAAGGGCAAGAGCAAGGCCGTGCAGATTTTCGAAGTGCAGGTTCCTTCTCCTTTGGTTGAAGAGGTAAAGGCGATATGAAAGCAGCAGTATTCGTTCTGTCGGCGTCGTTCGCGATCGGCCTGGCCAGCCCCGCCCAAGCGCAGATCGGCGGTGCGCTCGGCAAGATCAAGAAGGCCGCCGACAAGGCCGCCGACGCGAAAGAGAAGTTCGACGACTACAACATCACGGCAAAGGAAGAGCGCCAGCTGGGGGACGCGGTCAGCCTCAGGCTGCGCCAGAAGTTCGGCGTCTACCAGAACGTCGCGGTCACGAAATACGTGATGCTCGTGGGCACGACGCTGGCGCAAGGGAGCAAGACCCCGGCGCTCGACTGGCAGTTCATCGTGCTCGACACCGATGGCGTCAACGCCTATGCGGCGCCCGGCGGCCTCGTCCACATCACGCGCGGCCTACTCGGGCTGATGAAGTCGGAAGCCGAACTGGCCGGAGTACTCGGGCACGAGGTGACGCACGTCACCGCGCAGCACACGGTCAATGCCATCAAGAAGGCGAAGGGGGTCAACATCGCGGGGGATCTCGGCGGCGCCGGCGGGTCGATGCGCGACAAGTTCATCTCGGAAATGGCGGCCAAGGCCTTCAACAAGATCTTCGAGGGCGAGTTCAGCCGGGCCGACGAGGACGACGCCGACGAGACCGGCATCCGGCTCGCCAACAGCGCCGGCTACTCGCCGGCGGGCATGGTCCAGGTGCTGGAGAAGCTCGACGCCCGCAACGGATCGCGCCAGGAGCGCAACGGAATGTTCGCGTCCCACCCGGCGACCAAGGACCGTATCGACAGCTTGAACAAGCAGATCAAGGCCGAGAAGCTGGCGGCCAGCGCGACCGGAGCGGCGCGCTACAAGCAGTTCATCACGTTCGACGCCAGGCCGGTCACCTCGATTGCCACGGACGTCGAAGGCGCCGCGGGGCTGGCGACGGGTGACAAGAAAAAGGCCGACGAGACGAAGGCCGACGACTCGCAGAAGAAGGGCGGCCTGCTCAAGAGCATCACCGGCGGCAAACAGACGCAGGCGCAGCAGCAGACCGCCTCGGCGGGGGCTCGCGGCATGGGTGACGCTCCCGATCGCGATGCGGCCGGCGGCGCCAACAAGAACCCGGTCAGCGTGAAGATCTCGGCCGCCGAGATCGCCGCCTTCAAGAAAGGCATCGCCTGAACGTCCACCCGGCACATTTCCTCCTGGGCGTCGCGGCCATGGCCG
>JANPCT010000983.1:0-2254 GCA_031431095.1 Acidobacteriota bacterium
GTGACCTTCACGCCGTCGGCGGGCCTGCTGGCCCGCGGGATCAACGTCGACAGCGTGCGCGCGCGGCTTCGCGACGCCGGCAGCATCGTGGATGCCACTCCCAAGGTCACGCCCGAGGGAATCGTGTTCGAATTCCTGCTCGCAGGCGATATAGCGGCGGGCGCGGCGGCGGACTGGGCTGCGGATGAATCCAGGCGCACCCGATCGCGCCTCCCGCTCCGCCGGTCGAATCGATCGAGAGCGGACCGTCCGAGCCTGCCGCACGCGTCGCGTCCTCGCACGTCGTCCGCGTCGACCTGACGAAACTGGACGACGTGATGCGGATGATCGGGGACCTGGTGATCAGCCGGGCCCGGCTCGATGGGGCGCTCGCCGGTGCCGAAGCGTCGCTGCCGTCGTCGATCTGGCGGGCGGTGCAGGAGAACACTCAGACGATCGAGCGACAGCTCCGGGATCTGCGGGAAGGGGTCATGCGGCTGCGTCTCGTTCCCGTCGGCGAGATCTTCCGGCGGATGCCGTTCGTGGTGCGGGACCTCGCCAAAGAGACCGGCAGGAAGGTCCGCCTCGACCTGCGCGGGCAGGAGACCGAGATCGACAAGTTCCTGATCGAACGCATGATGGACCCGGTGCTGCACCTGGTGCGGAATGCCGTGAGTCATGGCTTCGAGTCCGCCGCGGAGCGCGTCGCGCACGGCAAACCCGCCGAGGGCACGCTGGTGCTGTCGGCCGCGAGCGTCGGCGAAGCCGTCGTTCTCGAGATTGCGGATGACGGCCGCGGCATCGATGCCGCAGCCATTGCGAGCCGGGCGCGGACGCTCGGCTTCCCGCTGCCCGACGGGCCGCTCGATGCGGCGACACTGCTCGAGGTGTTGTGCGCCCCGGGTTTCTCGACGCGCGACGAGAGCGACCGCGCCAGCGGACGCGGCGTCGGCATGGCGGTGGTCAAGACCACGGTGGAGGAACTGAACGGCACGATGACGCTGCAGTCGGTTCCGGGTGAGGGCACTCGATTCGTGATCGAGCTGCCGCTGACGCTGTCGATTACCGATGCGCTGATCGCCCATGTCGGCGACAGGGTATTCGCGGTGCCGCAGGCCGCCGTGCGCGAGGTCGTCGAGATCGCGCCCGACGCCATCCGCCGCATCGAGGGGCACGAGATTGCACCGTTCCGCGGCGGGACGCTCCCCATCGTCAGGCTCGCCCGCGTCTTCGGCGTTCATGAACGCGCGCGCCGCGCGCTGCACGTGTTCGTGGTCGGATCGGGGGTCGAGGCCGTCGGTGTGGCGGTCGACCGCATCGCCGGGCAGCGAGAGATCGTTGTACGGGGGATGGCGGACGCGTTGATCAAGGTGGACGGCGTCTCCGGCGCGACCGATCTTGGCGACGGCAGGGTCGTACTGATTCTGGATCTCGCGGCGATAGCCCGCCGCAGCCGCTTCCCCACTCCGGCGGGGCGGGTGCGAGGGGCCGCGCTGGAGTCTGCCACATGACCGAACCGTTCATTCTGTTCAGCGTCGCGGGGACGACGTACGCGCTGCGCAGCCGCGAGGTGGCCCACATCGAGATGGTCGAGCAGGTCACCGCGGTGCCCAACGCAGCGCATTTCGCCGCCGGCGTCGTCTTCTCGCGCGGCCAGGTTGTGCCCGCGCTCAACCTGCGGGCGCGGTTCGGCTTCGAGAAGGCTCCGTACGATCTGTCGACCCGCCTGCTGGTCGTGCACGAGGCCGGCCGAAGCGTCGGCCTGGTCGTGGACGCGGCGCGTGAGTTCATGCCGCTCGAGCCGTCGTCAATCCAGCCGCCCAACGCCGCGCTCACCGGCTTGAGCGGACGTTACCTGGAAGGTGTCGTCAACATCGGCGACCGGCTGATCCTCGTCCTCAATCTCGCGGAAACCTTGACGTTCAACGACCCGGTTCTGGAACCACAGTCATGAAGAAGGAAGCTATGGCAACCCGCAAAGTGAACGGCCGTCCGGCTCGCGTCGCTCACACTTTCGACTCCCGGCTGGTCCTGTCGCAGGCCGAGCAGGTCGTGACGACCGCGGGAGCGATTGCGCGTATCAGCGACGAGGTCTCGGAGGGGGCGGATTCGCAGGTCCGCGCGCTCGACCGGGCTCTGGTCAGCATCAATCAGATGGCGGGGTCGCTCAAGGAGACCGCCAGTCAGGCCGAATCAGTGGCCGCGTCGGCTGAGGAACTCGGGTCGTCGGTCACCGGAAGAATCACCGACATGCAAGCGCGCGAAGGCGACAGCG
>JANPCT010000984.1:0-1586 GCA_031431095.1 Acidobacteriota bacterium
GCCGCAAACACTTCGAAGCGCCAAGTGAGGGGGTCTACTACCTGCGCGTCCCCGGCGGGACGGCCTCGTCGCTGCTTCATGCTGTGATGGTCCTTCAGGCACTGTCGCAGGTCTCGTATGCGTCCACATGGGCACTCACGCCACCCGATCAGGAGGCGTATCGCCGCCCAATGGACGGCGAAGGTGCGTGGCGCAACTGGCGAATCGACACGCTGCCGGCTCCGAGCCGGGAGAACTGGGCACTGGAATACGTGCAGGGGCCGATGGCATGGGGCTGCGCCGTTGGGAGCACATCAGTCGGCGTCGCGGTCGTCGACGCTGGCGCGTTCAATATCGACGAACTTCGAGCTAACGTCGACGTTCCCAGCTCGGCCCTCATCAGCAACAGCACGTCCGAGTACGACCACGCTACGCGCGTCGCCAGCGTGCTCGCAGCAAGAGGCAACGATAGTGTCGGCATGACCGGCATGATCTGGAAGGCAAAGCTGACGCTGCGTGATCGCTTCGCGAGCTTCATTCGCCCCGGCCAGCGCATCGATATCTACGAAGAGCCTCAACTGCAGAACATCACCGAGCACATTGTGGCGGCAGGGATGGTCAATGGCGTGGGCGTGATCAATGTTTCTCTAGCGATATTCTACGGGATGACGGCACAGCAGTACAACCCAACCGACTCGGCCGTCATTGCGGACATCGAAGAAAAGAAAGCGACAGTCACGAAGGCCATTAAACGCCTGCGCGTCAAGGGCAAGCGTCCGTTGATCGTGATTTCGGCGGGCAACAGCGGACTCCGCACGGCTCGCGCCGCCGGATACGCCGCCGCCAAAGAGGATTTCTCGGATCAGGTGCTGGTAGTGGGTGCACTTGATTCGGACGGCAACATCTGGGAGCGCTCCAACCGCGATACCTTGGTGGACGTCTACGCGCCCGGTGTCGGCGTCACCCAAGCCAATCGCAGTAACAGCCTGGTGAGGTCGGACGACGGTACATCCTTTTCGGCGCCTCTCGCGTCGGGTGTGGCCGCGCTGCTCAAGGATTTCGATCCATCACTGACCGCGGCGGACATGGTCACGATGATCACCGATGGCGCGCGGATGCGGTACGGGGTGAAGCAGCTCGACGCCTACGGCGCCCTCAAGCAGGCTGCCCGCCGCCCGAATGCGCCGCTTTGCGGCAACCGCGTTTACAAATCGGGAGACAAGATCGTCGCGCTCCGCGGCGACGGCGGCCCAGCCGAGACTCTCATCAACCTGCCGGGGCAGACCGCCGACTCGGGAAACTCCAACGTGAACGTGTACCATGGCGGGAAGCGGATCGACCTGTCCTTTTCGGTCCAGTACGACTGGAAGTCTGGCTCTCGTTTGTTCGAGAAAGCTGCCGAATGGAGCTACGACGCTGGTGCGATTGATGGCGGAACGTTCCTATCTGGCACTGGCGTAAGTCACGATTACGAGGTGCACGCGTATGCGTTCGGTCCAGGAACGCTGGAGAGCACTCCGTCGACCACGCATTCGCCACAGCTTGCGTGGACTGCTGGCAGTGAGAGCTTTCAGATGAAACTTGTCGACATTCCAGTATCGCGCTCG
>JANPCT010000985.1:0-3181 GCA_031431095.1 Acidobacteriota bacterium
GCGACAACCTGATGCGGAAGCTGCAGGCCGGCGAACAACTCTTCCCCGGCATCATCGGCTACGACGAGACGGTCATCCCGCAGCTGGTCAACGCCATCCTGTCGCGCCACAATTTCATCCTGCTCGGCCTTCGCGGCCAGGCCAAGACGCGCCTGCTGCGCGCCTTGACGACGCTGCTCGATCCGGCGCTGCCGGTCGTCGCCGGCTGCGAGATCCACGACGATCCCATGGCGCCGCTGTGCGCGTCATGCCGGACGCGATCCAGGGAAGCGGGCGACGATCTGCCGGTGGCGTGGCTCGGACCCGATCAGCGCTATGTCGAGAAGCTCGCCACCCCCGACGTGACCATCGCCGACATGATCGGCGATCTGGATCCAATCAAGGCGGCGCGCGCCAGCCTGGAGTTGTCGGACGAGCTCACCATGCACTACGGCCTCGTGCCGCGCGCCAACCGGGGCATCTTCGCCATCAACGAGCTTCCGGATCTCGCCGGCAAGATCCAGGTCGGCCTGTTCAACATCCTGCAGGAAGGGGATGTGCAGATTAAGGGCTACCCGGTCCGCCTGCCGCTCGACCTGCTGGTCGTCTTCAGCGCCAACCCAGAGGACTACACGGCGCGTGGCAAGATCATCACGCCGTTGAAAGACCGCATCGGTTCCGAGATTCGCACGCACTATCCCGCCAGCCGCCAGCAGGCCATGCAGATCACGAAGCAGGAGGCGTGGACGGCGCGGGATGCCGGCCCGGTCGAACTGTCGGTCCCCGAGTACGTCCGCGAAGTGGTCGAAGAGGTCGCCTTCCAGGCGCGGCAGGATCAGAAGGTCGACAAGCGTTCCGGCGTCAGCCAGCGGCTGCCGATCTCGTTGCTCGAGAACGTCGTCTCGAACGCGGAGCGCCGCGCGCTCGCGACCGGCGAGGCGATTGCCGTGCCGCGAATCACCGACATCTACGCCGCGATCCCGGCGATCACAGGCAAGTTCGAGCTCGAATACGAAGGCGAGCTGAAAGGGGCCGACAACGTCGCGCGGGACATGATCCGCAGCGGCGTGGCCATCGTGTTCGACGGCTGGTTCCCCAACGTGGATCTCCGCCAGGTCAGTGAATGGTTCGACCTCGGGGGCAACCTGCAGATCGACGACGCGCTGCCGGCGGCCGAGCTCGTGGCGCGCACGACGCAGGTCCAGGGGCTGCAGGACGCGGCACGCGCCGCCGTTCCGACCAAGCGCCCCGACGCGCCCCACCTCGCATCCGCGATCGATTTCGTGCTCGAGGGGATGTACGCGCAGCGCAAAATCAGCCGCTCCTCTGAGGGGCAGTTCCAGGCCGCCGAGCAGACCAAGCGCCCGGTGCGGACCACGATGGACCCGCTCACCGAACGTGAGCTGCCGCTCACGGGCGGTAACAAGAAGAAGTACTACAACTAGTTCCCCGGTCACCCATCACCGTGAAATACCGATACACGAAGTTCACCGGCGACGACCTCGACGAGCTCGATCTCGAGGAGCTGCTCTCGAAGCTGTCAGAGATGCTGCTCGGCAGCGGCTTCGAGGATCCGCACGGCCTCTACGGGGACGAAGAGGACGGCCATTCGCGCCAGTCGCTGCACGATGCGATTCTCGAGGCGATCCTCAACGGCGGCATGCTGTCGGACGAGACGCTCGAGCGCATGCTCGGGAAGGACTGGCGCGACGCCGAAGACGCGGAACAGCGGCTCGACGCGTTGATCGAGAAGATCATCGAGAAGCTTCAGGCCCAGGGCTACCTGAGCGGCCCGCCAGACCTCGACGCCGAGCGCGAGCGTCGCGAGGGCCAGGGCGGCGGCGCCGACCAGCCTGAACAATACCGCTTCGAGGTCACAGACAAGAGCCTCGACTTCCTCGGCTACCGCGCGTTGCGCGACCTGCTCGGATCGCTGGGCAAGAGCAGCCTCGGCCGGCATGATACCCGCGAGATGGCCACCGGCATCGAGGCCAGCGGCACGTCGAAGCCGTACGAATTCGGCGACACGATGAACCTCGACGCCGGAGGCACGATCATGAACGCCGTGCTGCGCGCCAGGCGCGCCGCGGTCGAGGACCGCGGTCCCGGGACCGGCGACCCGAACGATCGATCCCCGGTCGGCGACGCTCGACCGTCGGGTATCGAGGTCGATTACGAGGACCTGATGGTCGCGCAGGGAGAGTACCAGAGCTCCTGCGCCACCGTGCTCATGCTCGATTGCAGCCACAGCATGATCCTCTACGGCGAAGATCGCTTCACGCCGGCCAAGCGGGTCGCGCTGGCGCTGGCGAACCTGATCCGGCTGCAATACCCCGGCGACGCTCTCAAGGTGGTGCTCTTCCACGACTCCGCCGAGGAGATCCCGCTCGGCCAGCTGGCGCGCTCGAAGGTCGGGCCCTACTACACCAATACCCGGGAAGGCCTCCGGCTCGCGCGCCGCATCCTGCAGAAACAGCAGAAGGACATGCGGCAGATCATCATGATCACCGACGGCAAGCCGTCAGCCCTGACGCGTCCCGACGGCCGCATCTACCGCAATGCCTTCGGCCTCGATCCGTTCATCGTGTCGGAAACGTTTGCCGAAGTGGCGGCCTGCCGCAAGGCCGGCATCCTGATCAACACCTTCATGCTCGCCCGCGACCACGAACTCGTCAGCTTCGTGCGCAAGGTCGCCGAGATCTGCCACGGCAAGGCCTACTTCACCACGCCCCGCACCCTGGGCCGCTATGTCCTGATGGACTACATGGACAAGAAGACACGCACGGTGCACTGAAGCCGGTTTGATTGAAGATATGCTCCCCCCCACCATCCCGATCTTCCCGCTCCCGAACGTCGTCCTCTTCCCGAGCGTGTTCCTGCCGCTGCACATCTTCGAGCCGCGCTACCGTCAGATGGTCGAGGACGCGCTGAACGGCGACCGCGTCATCGGGATGGTCCTGCTGCGGCAGGGGTGGGAGGGGGATTACGAAGGGCGCCCCGCCGTGTATCCGATCGGCTGCGCCGGTGTGATCACGCACGCGGAGCGGCTCGCTGACGGACGATTCAACATCGTCCTGCGCGGGATGGAGAAATTCAGGATCACCGGTGAGGAGAGCACGCGGCCGTACCGCCTCGGGACCGTGGTGCCGGTGCCTGAGCCGCCGCCGGAGAGCGTGCGGCAGGAGATGCGCGGGGCGCGGCG
>JANPCT010000986.1:0-8679 GCA_031431095.1 Acidobacteriota bacterium
GGTGGTCGTTGCCGCGAGCCATGGTCACTGCACCGATGCTCGCGTAGACGAGCTCTCCAGCAACTGACCCGGCACTTCACGGACGCAGCGATCGACGTCGTTTCATTGAAGGGGCCGGCATTCTCGCAGTGGCTATATGGCGATCCCTGCGCGCGGCGATTCGGCGACCTCGATCTGCTGGTCGCCACCGCGCAACTGGATCCTGCGGTGCGGCTGCTCCGCGAGCTCGGGTTCGCGGCATGCATTCCCGGCCGTGCGGGAGAGCTCGTCTACGCGAGCATCGGTGCAGTGACCATGGCTCGCGGCAACGACCACCATGTTGATCTGCACTGGCGTCCGGCGGCACGCCGGTTCTCCCCGGTACTCGACGCCCGCGACGTTCTACGGCCGTCGATCGAAAACCCAATCGGCGGCGGAGTCGCGCGTATTCCCCGGCCCGAACATGGTGCCGCTCTCGCGCTGACACATGCCGCCAAACATCTGTGGTACGCACTGGAGCAGACATTCGCGATCGCAGTGCTGGTTCGACGAAGCGACATCGATTGGGACGAAGTGCGCGCGCTGATGGCCACGGGCGGCGGCGTTCGCGGCGCTGCGGCAGGTCTGGCAATCGCTGCGGATCTGTTCGGCATCGACGTCCCCGCCGCCTTCCGGGCAGACACCGATACAGGGGAGGTTCGGGAATGTCGCCGCTGCGCGCGATTGACGATGGGATTGCCGCCGGGGACGTTCCCCGATCGAGCGATGGAACGGCATCTGCACCGGCTGTCGTTCGATCGTGACGGGGATCGCTTTCGCTATGACGTGCGGCGGATCACGGAGCCGACCCGCGCCGACGTCGAATGGGTGCAGCTGCCGCAGATCTTGACGTCGCTCTACTGGCCGTTGCGTGTGGTGCGACTTGGTGCAACGGTGCTGGGACTGTCGCCGGCCGACGATGCCGCCGGCTGATCCCGGCGACCGGCGATCGCTGGTCTACGGGGCGCATCGCTCGCCCGCGCGCGTCGAAATCATGACGAGCGGCTTCTTGCTCGCGATGATCGTGTGCGGCGTACCTCGCGGAATCATCATGAAGACGGCGGGACCAAGCGGCTCCTGCCGTCCCGCCAGCCGCGCCTCTCCCTTCCCCGCAATCACATAGACGAACTCGTCGGCGTCGTCGTGCGCATGCTCCGCGAGCGGTTCGTTGATCTGCACCAGCGTAGCCGCGCCCCCTGCGCTGCAGCCGAGCGGCGTGACCTTTCCCGCTGACCTACCGATGTAGTTCTTCTCGATGAAGGCAGGCATGTCGAGAACCACGAGACTGGCAGTGACGACCGGTGCGGGCGGAGCGGGAGACGGCGTGGGCAGAGGCAGTGGCGCGGGGACCGGCGTGAGCGTGACCTTGACGTCGATGGGAGCACCGCCCCGGCCGGTGAACTCGCGTTCGAGCGGGACGAAGCCCGTCTTGTCGAACTTGAAGCGATAGACTCCCGAGCGCAGCCCTTCGAAGACGGCGCGGCCGCCTTCCGTCCGCCTCGTTTGCTCGGTCACTCCGCTGAGAGTGACCTTCACATCGGGAATCGGGGCACCGGAGGGATCGGAAACGAAGACGGCAAAAGTGACAGACCCGCCTGTCCCGCCGCGCCGCTGCGCACTCATCGGGGTCACGAAAAGCAGGAATAAAAACGCGACGAGCGCCTTGCGCATGAGCTGCCTCCGAAAGGGATGAACCATAATCTGTGCCATGGAACATATTGCATTTATCGGGACCGGTCTGCTCGGCTCGGGCATGGTCAGGCACGTACTACAGGGCAACACTCGCGTGACGGTATGGAACCGCACCGCGGCAAAGGCGCGCGCACTCGAATCTGAAGGCGCCACCGTCGCACAGAGTCCCGAGGCCGCCGCCGCGGGCGCTGACCGCATCCACCTCGTGCTGCCTGATGATGCCGTCGTGAATGCCATGATCGAGCGTATCGCACCGTCGCTCGCGCCCGGGGCGGTCATCGTCGATCATTCGACGACGCTGCCGGAGCTGACGGCGAAGCGATTCGATCGCGCCGCGGCGCTGGGCGTCCGCTATCTGCATGCGCCGGTGTTCATGTCGCCGCAGATGGCCGCCGATGCGGTGGGACTCATGCTGGCATCGGGACCGCAGGCGATCTTCGACGAGGTCCGTCCTGCGCTGGAAGGGATGACCGGCGAAGTGTGGTACCTCGGGGAGAGGCGGGACCTCGCGGCGGCGCACAAGCTGTTCGGCAACGCGATGCTGTTTGCCATCAGCGGCGGGATGGCCGACATCATGGCGATGGCGCGCGCGAACGACATCGACCCGATGGATTCGCTGGCGATCTTCTCGAAGTTCCAGCCGGCGAAATCGATCCAGGGCCGCGGACCGAAAATGGCGTCCGGCGAGTTCTCGCCGACCTTCACGCTGGACATGGCGCGAAAGGATGTCGGCCTGATGATCACCGCGGCACGAGGCGGCAGGCTCGTGGTGCTGCCGGGGGTGGCGGCGCGGATGGACGAAGTGATCGCGTCGGGTGGCGGCGAACTGGACGTCGCCGCAATCGCGCGACGAGACTGAGGCCGCCGGCTATCGATCCGGACCGGGGCGGTGTGCCCCGTCGGGAGCGGCGTCGGCTTGAGATAGAATCCGCGGCACCCGCGAGGCCCGATCACGCCGCGCGCGTGGAGGTTGGTATGCGTCGAAGGGATTTCCTCGGGACCGTCGCAGCGACGCTGGTGGCCGGCCCCCTGGCGGCCCAGGGCGCGCCAACGCCTGCCGCGCCAGTGCCGGCGCGCAAAGGCCGCATCAAGCAGGGCGTGACCCGCGGCGTGTTCGGGCGTGGCGCCGTCTTCGAAGACAGCTGCCGCGAGGCGGCCCGGCTCGGCATCAAGGGGTTCGATCTGATCGGGCCGGCGGACTGGCCGACGTTGAAGAAGTACGGCCTCGTCCCGTCGATGTACCCGGGAGGCCCCGGCGGCACCATCCCGGTCGGACCCAGCCACAAGGAAGAGCACGCGCGGCTGCTGCCCCTGATGCATGCGGCCATCGACGACGCCGCGGCGGGCGGCGTGCCGAACATCATCGTCCTTGTCGGCGAGCGCCGCGGACTTGCCGACGCCGAGGGGGCTGACAACTGCGTCGCGTTCCTGAACGCGGTGAAGGCGCACGCGGAAGACAAGCAGGTCACGATCTGCATGGAGTACTTGAACAGCAAGGTGAACCACAAGGACTACATGTTCGACCACATCGCGTGGGGCGTCGACGCGATGAAGCGCGTCAACTCGCCGAGAGTGAAGATCCTCTACGACATCTACCACGCCCAGATCATGGACGGCGACATCGTCCGCAACATCCGCGACCACTTCCAGTGGATCGGGCACTTCCACACCGGCGGCAATCCCGGGCGGAAGGAGATCGACGAGACGCAGGAGCTGAACTACCGCTTCATCATGAAGGCGATCGCGGATCTCGGGTTCACGGGTTTCGTCACCCACGAATACTCGCCGACCCAGGGCAACGATCCAATCGCGACGCTGGCCAGGGCGATGGAGATCTGCGACGCTTAACCGCGCCCGCGCCTCGCTGTTCGTCGACTGCCGCTGTCATCTGTCGGAGGGCATCGTGTCGTGGAAGGGCCGCGATGCGCTGCTGTGGACCGACATCCACGCCAGCCGGCTCTGGATACATGACGCCGCCGGCACCCGCTGGCTGTCGCTGCCGGATCGACTCGCGTCTTTCGCCCCGTGCGCCTCTGGAAATCTCCTGCTCGGATTCGCCACCGGTCTGTTCGCCGCCGACGGCGCGGTGGTCGCGTCCGCCCCTGATGGCAGCATGCTTCCGGTCACCTGGCTCGCCGACGTCGAGCGCGACATGACTGCGACGCGCCTCAACGACGGACGCACCGACCGCGCCGGCAACTTCGTCTTCGGCACGATGAACGAAGAAGAAGGCCATGCCCCGATTGGCAGCTTCTACCAGTGGTCGACGCAACACGGGTTGCGGCGGCTGGATCTGCCTCTGGCTGGCATTGCCAACAGCATCGCCTTCAGTCCCGGCGGCGAGACGATGTACTTCTGCGACTCACCAACGCGGCGCATCATGCAATGCCGGTACGACTCGACCGCGGCCGGCGTCTCTGACGTGCGGACGTTCGCGACCCTGGCGAACGATGAGGGAGAGCCGGACGGCTCCATCGTCGACGCTGAAGGCTGCCTGTGGAACGCCGCGTGGGGTTCGGGGATGGTCCGCCGTTACCGCCCGGACGGCACGGTCGAACGAGCGATCCTCGTCCCGGCGAAAAACCCGACCTGCCCGGTGTTCGGTGGCGCGTCGATGCAGGAACTCTTCGTCACGACAGCGCGGCAGGGCATGACGGCCGCGGAACTCGAGCGTGTGCCGGAGGCCGGCGGCATCTATCGCGCTGGCATCGACGACGTTCCCGGGCTGGCGGATACGCCCTTCGACGATGTGCGCTGAGTCCATGGCATCCGCCTGACCCGGGAAGTATGATCTCCGGCGTGTCGTGCCCGTTCTGTCACTCGGCTGTTGCCGACGGCAGCCGCTTCTGTCCTGGCTGCGGCAGGCCGGCGGGCAGCGACGCCTCCGTGCTGCTCGACGAGTCCACGCGGCTGGCGCCCGCGCCCGTCACACCGTCGCCGGCGGCGCGCACCTCGACCCCTTCCAGCGGCACAACATCGCAGACCGGCTGGCTGAATACGTCCGGCTCAATCGATCACGGGCGATTTGGCCCCGGCATGGTCCTCGACAATCGCTATCGCGTGCTCGGTCTGCTCGGCCGTGGCGGCATGGGAGAAGTCTTCCGCGCTGACGATCTGCGGCTCGGCCAGCAGGTCGCGCTGAAGTTCCTGCCGCCGATTCTGTCGCACGACCCGGCCCGCCTCGCGCAATTCCATAACGAGGTCCGCACGGCGCGCCACGTTTCGCATCCGAATGTCTGCCGCGTCTACGACGTCGGCGAGATCGACGGGCAACTGTTCATCACGATGGAGTACGTGGACGGAGAGGATCTGTCCATCCTGCTCCGCCGCATCGGCCGCCTGCCGGAGGACAAGGGGCTCGACATCGCGCGGCAGATCTGCGCCGGGCTGGCCGCGGCTCACGAGCGCGGCGTCCTGCATCGCGATCTGAAGCCGGCGAATGTCATGCTGGACGGCAGCGGCAAGGTGCGCCTGATGGACTTCGGCCTTGCCGCCGTCGGCGCCGTGACGGACATCCGCGCCGGCACACCGGCCTACATGGCGCCCGAACAACTGAGCGGCCAGGAAGTGACGGTCCGCAGCGACATTTACGCGCTCGGCCTGGTGCTCTATGAAATCTTCACGGGACGACGCGCCTTCGAGGCGAAGACGTTGACCGAACTGATCGAGCAGCACCGGTCCGGCACGCTCACCGCCCCTACCACGATCGTCAAGGCACTCGACCCCGCAATCGAGATGGAGATCGTGCGCTGCCTGGACGCCCAGCCGGCGCGAAGGCCCGCGTCCGCGATGCACGTCTCACTGTCGTTGCCCGGCGGCGACCCGCTCGCGGCGGCGCTTGCCGCCGGTGAAACGCCGTCGCCGGCGATGGTGGCGGCGGCGGGGGGCCACAGTGCGACGCTGTCGCCACTCGCGGGGCTGATGTGGCTGGCCGCCGCAATCGCTCTGGTCGCGGCCGTGGCGTCGTTGATGGGCCGCGCGTCCGTGTTGGCCCGCGTGCCGCTGGACAAGCCGGCGGCCGTCCTCATGGATCGTGCAGAAGAACTGCGGCAGACGCTGGGCTACGCGGAGCCGTTCACCGACCGCGCGTCGTGGTTCAGCCAGGACGACGCCTACTTGCGATGGGTCGTGGACCACGACCGCAGCAGCACGCGCTGGACCCAGCTCCCCACGGCTCGCCCCGCCGTGATTCGCTTTTCCTACCGCACCAGCCCGCGTCCGCTGTTGCCCGCGAGCAAGACCGGAGTAGTCGGCTCGACCGATCCGCCACTGCAGTTGCACGGCATGACGCTCGTCACACTGGACACCAAGGGACGCCTGCTGCGATTCGAGGCGGCCCCGCCACAGGTCGAGAAGCCCGACGGCGATCCGCTGCAGGGCGTCGAGTGGGCAAAGCTCTTTGCGGCCGCCGGGCTCGATCAAGCCGCGTTTGTCAACGCGTCGCCGGGCCGCACGCCGTCAACGTACGCGGACGAGCGAAAGGCCTGGACCGGCACGCTGCCGGAGACGCAGATCCCGGTGACCATCGAAGCGGCCGGATACCGGGGCCGTCCTGTGTTTTTCGAAATGGTCGGACCGTGGACCGCAACCGGCCGCGAGCCGGGACAGGTCAACCGCCAGGCGGGCAACAATCCGGTCTTCATCTACATCCTGCTCGGGGGCGCCGCCATTGCCGCGTACGCCAACGTGCGCCGCGGCCGCGCCGATCTCAAGGGCGCGTTCCGCCTCGCCGCCTTCACGTTCGTCCTGATGTTGACGATGTGGATCGTCAGCCCGCACGTGGACGACGTGGCCGACGAGCAACAGCGCTTCTTCTTGAACGTCGGGCTCGGCCTGTTCGTGGCAAGCGCGTTGTACCTGCTCTACCTGGGGCTCGAACCGTTCGTGCGCCGCAGCTGGCCAGTGATGCTGGTGTCGTGGTCCCGGCTCAGCTCGGGCCGCTTGCGCGATCCATTGATCGGCCGCGACATGGTGATCGGCGCCGCCGCGGGAGCTGCCTTCGCGCTCATGGCGGTCGCGATGGACGTCCTGCCGATGCTTCTGGGACTGCCGGAGCCAATACCTCACCTCGCGGATCTCGGCGTGCTGACGAGCGCGCGCGGTCTCATCGCCTCCGTGCTCGGGTCCGTCAACAACGGGCTGCAGAACGCGATCATCACCGTGTTCGAATTCGCCGTGCTCCGCGCGCTGTTCGAGTGGGTGACGGGGAGCGGCGGTCGCTGGACCGCCCGGCGCTGGCGCTGGACGGCGCGCCTCGCGATGACGGACCTCACGTCGGAGCGCGTGTTCGTCGCCCTCGTCCTCGGCACCGTCGCCGGCGTCGCGCTGGTAGACGGCGGGCCGCTCGGCCAACGCGTGCTGAACGCCGGCTACCAGGTCGCGTCGACGTCGCTGACGCTGCTGGTCCTGCTGCGCCTCGGCATCGCGGCCTCAGCCGTCATGTATTTCGTCATGTCCGTCCTGCTGCAGGTGCCGCTCACACTGAACAGCCGCGCGGTCTATGCGGGCGATGCGTGGATCGCGATTGGACTCGTCGCCACCCTCGCGGCCGCCGGCTTCTGGATGGCGCGGGCGCGCGAGCCGCTGCTTGGCCGACCGGGCACCGCCGCTTGTTGAATCGATAACTGACGCCTCAATTGCAGTCCGGGAGAGTCCACATGCTTCGCAAGACCGCCGTTGCCCTCGGTGTGCTCATGATCGCGGCCGTGCCGCTGCCAGCGCGCCAGGCGCCGGCGTCGACTCATGCCAGCCTGTTTTCGGAAATGCGCTGGCGCAACATCGGCCCGCTGCGCGCGGGAAGAACGAAGGCGCTCGCCGGCGTTCCGAGCCAGCCGTTCACGTTCTACATGGGGATGGTGAACGGCGGCGTGTGGAAGACGACCAACGCCGGGCGCACGTGGGCACCAATTTTCGACGACCAGCCCACCGGCTCGATTGGATCCATCGCGGTTGCCCTCTCCGACCCCAACATCATCTACGTCGGCAGCGGCGAGGGGCTGCAGCGCCCGGACCTGGCGATCGGTGACGGGATGTACAAGTCCACCGATGCCGGCAAGACGTGGACGCATCTCGGGCTGCGTGACACCCACCAGATCGCGCGCGTCGAGGTGGACCCGAAGAACCCGAATCGTCTGTTCGTCGCCGCGCTGGGCCATCCGTACGGCGCCAACGACGAGCGCGGCATCTTCCGCTCGACTGATGGCGGCGCGTCGTTTCAGCGCGTCCTCTACAAGGATGACAACGTCGGCGGCAAGGACGTCGACATCGACCCGGCCAATCCCAACATCGTTTACGCAACGTTGTATGAAGGGCGCCAGGGACCATGGGAGAACGGCGCGTGGGCCGGTAAAGGGGGCATCTTCAAGTCCACGGACGGCGGCACGACATGGACCGAGCTGAAGAAGGGGCTGCCCGACTCGATCGGCAACGCCGAGTTGACGATTGCGCCGAGCGAGCCGAAGCGCATCTACGGGTATGTCACAGCGGCACCGGAGGGCGGACGAGCGGGCGGCGCAGGACGCGGGCGCGGCGGCGCCGCCGCCAACAACCCGATCTACCGCTCCGATGACGCCGGGGAATCGTGGACGACCGTGTCGAACGATCAGCGCGTCGGCACCAGCAACGAAACGTCCATCTGCGTCGACCCGAAGAATCCCGACTGGCTGATCGTCACGAGCCAGGTGACGACGAAGAGCGAGGACGGCGGCAGGACCTGGGTGCCGTTCAAGGGTGCGCCCGGCGGCGATGACTATCAGTACGCCTGGATCAATCCCAACAACACCGACATCATCTTCGCCGTCGCCGATCAGGGCGCGGTCGTATCGCTTGACCGCGGCCAGAGCTGGAGTTCCTGGTACAACCAGCCGACGGCGGCGATGTATCACGTCACCGCCGACAACGCGTTTCCGTACCGTGTCTGCGGCGGCCAGCAGGACAGCGGCTCGGCGTGCGTGGCCAGCCGGTCGGATG
>JANPCT010000987.1:0-4407 GCA_031431095.1 Acidobacteriota bacterium
GAATCGAACCCCGAGGACGCCGTCACGCGCGGTCCGGTGGTCACCGTCATGGGCCACGTCGATCACGGCAAGACGACGCTGCTGGACGCGATCCGTGAGACCCGTGTGGCGGAGCGCGAAGCCGGCGGCATCACGCAGCACATCGGCGCCTACGCCGTGCAGGTCAACGACCGCAAGGTCGTGTTCCTCGACACGCCCGGTCACGAAGCGTTCACGATGATGCGCGCCCGCGGCGCGCGGGTCACCGACGTGGTCGTCCTAGTGGTCGCGGCGGACGACGGCGTCATGCCGCAGACCCGGGAAGCGATCGATCACGCGCGCGCGGCGAACGTCCCGATTCTCGTGGCGATCAACAAGATCGACAAGGCCAACGCCAATCCGGACCGCGTCAAGAAGGAGTTGTCGGACCTGGGGCTGGTGCCGGAGGACTGGGGCGGCCAGACCGTCACCGTGCCGCTGTCGGCCAAGAAGCGCGAGAACATCCCGGCGCTGCTGGAGATGGTGCTTCTCGTCACCGAGCTCAGCGAGCTCAAGGCCAATCCGAAGCGGAATGCCTCCGGCACCGTGCTCGAAGCGAAACTCGACAAGGGGCGCGGTCCGGTGGCGACCATCCTCGTGCAGGACGGCACCCTGCGCGTCGGCGATACCCTCATCGCCGGCACCATCGTCGGCAAGGTGCGAGCGCTGATCGATGACCGGGGCAAGCCGATCAAGAGCGCCGGTCCGTCAACGCCGGTGGAAGTGCTCGGCCTCGGCGGCCTGCCGTCGCCCGGTGACGCCTTCCAGGCGCTTGCCGACGCCGCCAAGGCTCGCCAAATCGCGCACTACCGCGTCACGCAGGCCAAGGACAAGGCGCACGCCGGCAAGGGGGCGCGGCTCACGCTCGAGTCCCTGCAGGCGCAGATTTCCGAAGGCGGGATGAAGGAGCTGCCGATCATCATCAAGTCGGACGTGCAGGGCTCGGCCGAAGTGCTGGCCGACACGCTGACGAAGCTGAGCGACGATCGCGTCAAGATCCGGATCATCCACAGCGGCGTCGGCGCGATCAATGAGTCCGACGTGCTGCTCGGCGCGGCATCGAACGCCATCCTGATCGGGTTCAACGTCCGTCCGGACCGCAACGCCGCCGACGTCGCCGACCGCGACGGCGTCGACATCCGCCTGCACTCCGTCATCTACAACGTCGTCGACGAGATGCGCAAGGCGATGACCGGCCTGCTCGAGCCGACGCTCAAGGAAGTGCGCATCGGCGCCGCGCAGGTCCGCGACATCTTCAAGACGCCGAAGTTCGGGACGATTGCAGGCTGCATGGTCACCGAGGGGCGCATCGCCCGTTCGGGCGACACGCAGGCGCGCCTCATTCGCGACGGCTCGGTCGTCCACGAGGGCAAGATCGGCTCGCTGCGCCGCTTCAAGGACGACGTGTCCGAGGTCAAGGCGGGCTTCGAATGCGGCATCGGCTTCGACAAGTTCAACGACATCAAGGTCGGCGACGTCATCGAGGCGTTCATCATCGAGAAGATCGCGGCGACCGCATAGTTTGTCGCTGCCTGCATGGCCAACACCCGTCCGGAAAAGGTCGCCGAACAGATCCGCATGGAGCTGTCGCAGCTCCTCGCGCGCGACGTGCACGATCCGGGGATCGGCTTCATCACCCTCACGCGGGTGACGGTCACCCCCGATCTGCAGCTGGCGCGCGTCTATTACTCGATCATCGGCGACGAGAAAGCGCAACAGGCCACGGCGAAGGCGATTCACCGCGCCGCGCCGTTCCTGCGCCGCCAGATCGCCCAGCGCATCCGGTTGCGGCGCGTGCCGGAGCTCGAGTTTTTCTACGACAAGTCGGTCGCGCAGCACGACCGCGTCGAGCAGATCCTCCAGGAACTCAAGGCCGAAGCTGACGCCCGGCCGCCCGTGCCCCAAGACGATGTCCCGAATGAAGAGCCCCAAGACTGAGATCTGCGACGCGATTCTGACCCGCCAGCGGTTCCTGATTTCCTCCCACGCCAGGCCGGACGGCGATTCCATCGGCTCGCAGCTGGCCATGGCGTATGCGCTCGAGGCCATCGGCAAGGAAGTCCGGCTGGTGAACGCCGACCCCGCGCCGGAGCACTACATGGACTTCCCTGGTCTCGATCGCATCGAGATCGCGAGGTCGGTGGAGCGCAGCGACGCGGACGCGCTGATCGTCATGGAATCCGGCGACCTGAACCGCACCGGCGTCAGCGGCCTCGAAGGGCGCTTCACCATCAACATCGACCACCACCAGGGCAACACGCACTACGGCTCGATCAACTGGGTGGATGAATCGGCGGCGGCCTGCGGCGAGATGGTCTTCGACCTGGTCGAGGCGCTGGACGTGCCGCTGACGATCGAGATCGCGACGCACGTCTACCTCGCCATCCTGACCGACACCGGGTCGTTCCACTACGCGAACATCACCCCGCATACGTTCGACATCTGCCGGCGCGCGGTGGAGGCCGGTGTCAACCCGGGCGCGATGGCGCGGCGCGTGTTCGACCAGAACAGCTTCGGCAAGCTGAAGTTGATCGGCGCGCTGCTCGCCGAAATGGATCTGCTCGACGGCGGCCGCCTCGCCGCGATCTACCTGAACGACGACATCATGAACGCCACAGGCACGACCTACAACGACACCGAGGGGCTGATCAATCTGCCGCTGACGGCGCGCGAAATCCAAGCGGTGGTGTTCTTCAAGCTTGGCGCCGACGGCGACATCCACGTCAGCATGCGCTCGAAGTACGACGTCGACGTCCGGGCGGTCGCCGCACGCCACGGCGGCGGCGGCCACAAGAACGCGGCGGGCTTCAAGGTGCCCGGCCCGTTGACAGCGGTTCGGGACGGCATTCTCGAAGAGCTCGGCGTGGCCATCGCCACGGGGGTGCAGACGAGACCGCCGCAGTGAGCGCCGGCCGCCCTCAGTTGTGAGCGTGCGAGCCGGGCGCGAAGTGAATTGAAATGAACGGCGCGCTGCTCGTCGACAAACCCGCGGGTCCGACCTCGCACGATATCGTGGCCTTCGCCCGTCGCGTGCTGCAGACGCCGGCCATCGGCCATACCGGTACCCTCGATCCGCTGGCCACCGGGCTGATCGTCCTCCTGGTCGGTCACGCGACGCGTTTGTCCCGGTTCCTCGTGACCGACGAAAAGGAATACATCGCCGACGTGCGGCTCGGGCAGTCGACGCCGACCTACGACGCGCAGGGGCTCGACCGGCCATCGGCGGACGGCGGAACGCCACCCCCGGGCGCCAGCGACCCGGCGGCCATGACGCCCGGCAGCATTCAGTCGGTGCTCGCCGGCTTCCGCGGAACATTCTCCCAGGTTCCGCCTGCATTTTCCGCGAAGAAGGTCGACGGCGTCCGGAGTTACGAGAAAGCGCGCCGGCACGAGCCGGTCGAGCTGAAGCCCGTGATCGTGACCGTGAGCGAGCTGGAACTCCTCGGCCATGCCGCGCCGTCATCCGGCCTCTCCCCGGACGCCTCCCTTCTTCGTCTGCGACTCGTCTGCAGCTCGGGCTTCTATGTTCGCTCGCTGGCGCACGACATCGGGCAGGCGCTGGGGTGCGGGGCCCACCTGGAGAGGCTGCGGCGGACGCGCGCAGGACAATTTCATGTCCGGGACGCGCTCACGCTCGACCTTATCGAGCCTCTCGGGGCGGCCGCGGGCAGCCGGCTGGTCGGGGTGAACGCGCTGTTGGCGGGCATGCCGGCCGCGACCCTCTCTGAGGAAGGCAACCGCCGCGCCGGCAACGGCAATACGGTTGCGCCAACCCACCTGCAGGGCACGCTGCCAGACCTGCTCCCGTCGGCGCGAGTCCGGCTGCTGACCCCGTCGGGAGCCGTGCTGGGGGTGGCGGAATGGCGGACCGACGGGCTTTTGCATCCCCTCGTCGTCCTGAGGTAAAATGCTGATTCGTCTGTAAATACAGGTATACGGCGGTCCGGTGCGGAGCATATCGCTTCGAGGGTCTGGACCGTTCGTGGAAGGAAGACACGTGTTCACCAAGGACCGTAAGACCGAAGTCATCGACAGCTACAAGACCCACGAAGGCGACACCGGCTCTCCCGAGGTGCAGGTTGCGCTCCTCAGCGAGCGGATCAGCTATCTCACCGAACACTTCAAGTCCCACGCGAAGGACCACCACTCGCGCCGCGGCCTGCTGAAACTCGTCGGCCAGCGCCGCAGTCTCCTCGACTACCTCAAGCGTAAGGATACCGATCGCTACGCTGAACTGATCAAGCGTCTCGGCATCCGTAAATAGGCTTTAGGTTTTAGGCTTTAGGCCTCCGCAGCTCATTCGAAAGACAGGCACATGCATACACGCGACATCTCAGTCGGCGGCCGCACGATTTCCATCGAAACCGGCCGCCTCGCCAAGCAGGCCGA
>JANPCT010000988.1:0-3503 GCA_031431095.1 Acidobacteriota bacterium
GGCAATTCGTCGGCACGTCCGGGAGCGCGCGGCCGGTCTCGAAGGTGGATTTCAAGAACGGAGATCTGCGGTTCACCATTCCGCCGCAGTGGGAGCGCGTCGACGGCGATCTCGTCGTCATCGGCCGGCTCGACGGCGACCGCCTGAAGGGGACGATGACGCTTGCCAGCGGAGAGCCGATGCAATGGACCGGAGTCCGCGCGCCATCGATGCGGCCGACAGCACCGCCGCGCTGGGACGCACCCGTCACTCTGCTCAAGGCTGCGGGCCTCGATGGCTGGCATGCGACCGGCGACAATCAGTGGGAAGTGTCGAACGGCGTGCTGCGCAATCGCAAGTCGGGCGGCAATCTCGTCACCGATCAGCTGTTCTCCGACTTCAAGCTGCACGTGGAGTTCCGCTATCCGAAGGGCAGCAACAGTGGCGTCTACCTGCGCGGCCGCTACGAAGTACAGATCGCCGACATCGACGGCGATCAGATGGTGCCTGATGCCCTCGGCGCGATCTACGGCTTCCTCGCACCGAATCAGCCGGCGGCGCTGAAGCCAGACGCGTGGCAATCCTTCGACATCACGCTCCTCGGCCGGCTCGTCACCGTCGTGCTCAACGGCAAGACCATCATCACCAACCAGGAAATTCCAGGAATCACCGGCGCGGCGCTCGACAGTAACGAAGGCGAACCCGGACCTCTGCTGCTGCAGGGAGATCACGGGCCGATCGAGTTCCGCAACATCATCGTCACGCCGGTAAAGCCCAAGGCCTGAGGACTCGTACGCTAGACTTCCGGATGCTTTTTTCACGACATCTCGCCGCGGCCGCCGCGGCCGTTACCCTGGTCGTTTCGCTTTCCGCGCAAGACGGGGCGAAAACCGACAAGCCCGAGCCCCTGAAGGAATTCAAGGCGCTCAAATACCGCAACATCGGGCCGGCCGCGGGCGGCCGCGTCTCACGCGCCGCCGGCGTTCCCGGCAACCCGAACTTGTACTACGCGGCGACCGCGTCGGGCGGCGTGTGGATGTCGGCGGATGGCGGCACCACCTGGAAGTCGGTGTTCGACGATCAGCCGATCTCGTCAATCGGATCGATCGCCGTCGCCCCGAGTGACGCCAACGTCATCTACGTCGGTTCCGGCGAGGCCAACATCCGCGGCAACGTCGCCGCAGGTAACGGCATCTACAAATCCAACGATGCCGGCAAGACCTGGACGCACGTGTGGGACCAGGAGGGCCAGATCGGGACGATGGTCGTGCACCCCAAGAACGCCGACATTGCCTACGCCGCCGTGCTCGGGCACGCGTTCGGCCCGAACCCGGAGCGCGGCGTCTACCGCACCCGTGACGGGGGCAAGTCGTGGCAGCAAGTCCTCAAGAAGGACAGCGACACGGGCGCCTCCGATGTGGCCATCGACCCGTCGAACCCCAACACCCTGTTTGCCGGCCTCTGGCAGGCACGGCGCCTACCCTGGGACATGCAGAGCGGCGGCCCGGGCGGCGGCTTGTACGTCTCGCGTGACGGGGGCGATACGTGGAAACCGATCACCGCGCATGGCCTGCCGGAGGGGGCCTGGGGCAAGGTGGGGATTGCGGTCGCGCCGTCCGACAGCAGGCGCGTCTACGCACTGATCGAATCAGAGAAGGGTGGCCTGTTCCGCTCGGATGATGGCGGCGACACCTGGGAACTCGCCAGCCCGCACCGGGCGCTCCGCCAGCGTGCCTGGTACTACACGACGCTCACGGTCCACCCCACCAATCCCAACGAGGTGTGGTTCCCGCAGGTGCCGATGCTGAAGACCATCGACGGCGGCCGCACCATCGGGTACGTCAAAGGCATCGCGCATGGTGACCATCACGACATCTGGATCGATCCCCTCGATCCGAAACGGATGATCGTCGCCAACGATGGCGGCGTCAGCGTCACGCGCAACGCGGGTGCGAACTGGTTCGCCCCGCCCCTGCCGATTTCGCAGTTCTACCATGTGTCGGTCGACAACCGTCGTCCCTACTGGGTCGCGGGCGCGATGCAGGATCTCGGAACCGCGCAGGGGCCGAGCGACAATCTCGGCGCCGGCATCCACCTGACCGACTGGCACGACGTCGGCGGCGGCGAGGCGGGTCATGTCTACTCCGATCCCAGCGATCCCAACATCGTTTACGCCGGCGAGTATCTCGGCATCATCACGCGCTACGACTACCGCACGAAAGAGTCGCGCAACGTCAGCGCCTGGCCGGAGAATCCGTCGGGCTGGGGCGGCGCCGACATGAAGTACCGCTTTCAGTGGACGGCGCCGATCACCGGCTCTCCTTCCGATCCCAAGGTCGTGTATCACGGCGCGCAGGTCATCTTCCGCACGCGTGACGGCGGCCAGAAATGGGACGTCATCAGTCCTGACCTCACCCGCAACGACAAGTCGAAGCAGAAATGGACCGGCGGACCGATCACCGGCGACGGCACCGGGGTCGAGACCTACGGCACGGTGTTCGCCATCGCTGAATCACGCAAACAGGCCGGCATCATCTGGTCCGGCAGCGACGACGGCCTCGTCCATGTCACGAACGACAACGGCGAGAACTGGAGCAACGTCACGGCGGCGATGAGCGGCTTCCCCGAATGGGGCACCGTCAGCATGATCGAGGCCTCGACCTTCGACGCCGGCACGGCCTACGTCGTCGTCGACGCGCACCGGCTCGACAACATGCACCCCTACCTGTTCAAGACCACCGACCAGGGCAAGAGCTGGAAGCGGCTGGATGCCGCCCTGCCTTCGAACATCTACCTTCACGTCGTCCGCGAGGATCCGAAGAAGCGCGGACAGCTCTACCTGGGCACGGAGCGCGGGGTGATGTACTCGCCGGACGACGGCGCGACATGGAAGCCGCTGCAGTTGAACCTGCCGACGGTCGCGGTCCACGATCTGGTGATCAAGGATGACGACCTCGTCGTCGCCACCCATGGCCGCTCGCTGTGGATTCTCGACAACCTGCAGCCGATCCGGGAGTTCACCGACAAGATCGGCACGGAAGCGCTGCATCTCTTCGCGCCTGCCGCCGCGACCCGCTGGCGCTACGGCTCGAATAACTGGGGTGCCCGGGGCACCTTCCCCAACCCGCCTCACGGCGCCGCTATCTACTACTCGCTCAAGGACGAAGAGAAGGGGGAGCTGACGATCGAAATTCTCGACGGCCAGAATCGCCTCGTGCGGACCCTGAGCAGCACGCCTGCCGAGCTGATGGGCAGCGACGACAACGAGGATCCAGAGGAGGTGAAGAACCAGGCGCTCGCGCGCGGCGCCGGCGTCCAGCGCGCGGTGTGGGACCTGCGCTACGACGGCGCGCGCAAGATCAAGAACGGCCGGATCGATACCGGCGATCCGATGGTCGGGCCGCGGGCGGCCCCTGGAACCTACACGGTGAAGCTGACGGCCGGAGGAAAGACGCTCACCGCCCCGCTCAAGGTGGATCCGGATTCGCGCGGCGACCTCAAGCAGGCCGACCTCGAAGCGCAGG
>JANPCT010000989.1:0-1822 GCA_031431095.1 Acidobacteriota bacterium
TGGCGCTCGCCGACGACTTCGTGCTCTCCGTCGAGCGGTCCGGCGACGTGCGCCATCAGCGCCGAGTGGAACGCGCCCGACGTCTGCAGCCGGCGCGAGTCGAGCCCTTCGCTCTCGAGGCGCGCCTCGAACGCCTCAACGCTCGCAGGCGTTCCGGCGACGACGCACATGTCCGGTGCGTTGATCGCCGACAGCCACAGCTCACCGCTCAACATCGTCTGCACGCGATCCGCCGCGAGCGGAACGGCGACCATGCAGCCGGGCACGGCCTGGTCCATCAGGCGGCCGCGCAACGCCACCAGGCGCAGCGCATCCTCGATCTTCAGCGCGCCAGCGACGGCCGCCGCGACGTACTCGCCGATGCTGTGACCGACCATCGCGGACGGCTCGATGCCCCATGACATCAGCAGTCGCGCCAGCGCGTACTCGACCACGAAGAGCGCGGCCTGTGTGATCTGGCTGCGGCCGAGCGTCTCGACGGCGGCTCGCTCGGCAGCCGCGTCGGCCGGCCACAACACGTCGCGGATGTCGAGCTGCAGATCGGCGCGGAGCAGCGCCGCGCAGTCGTCCACCGTCGCGCGGAACGCGGGCTCGGTGTCGTAGCACTCGCGCGCCATGCCGACGTACTGCGTCCCCTGCCCCGGGAACATGAACACAACCGACGGGCGTCGCGACGTTTTCTGTTTCCACGAGCGCGCGCGGTCGCCGCCTTCCAGCGCGGTTGCCGCTGCCGCGGCACTGCTGCCGATCACGACGCGCCGGCGGTCGAAGTTTTCGCGTCCGTCCTGGAGCGTAAACGCGACGTCCGCGAGATTCACCTCCGGGTTGCCGCGAAGATACGCCGCCAGCCTGGCCGCCTGAGCCTCGAGCGCATCGTCCGTTCGCGCCGACAGCAGCAACGGCTGCCACGGACGCCCGGGAGCGGACGGCTGCGGCGGCGGCGCCTGCTCGAGAACCGCGTGCGCGTTGGTGCCGCCGAGACCGAACGAGCTCACCCCGGCGCGGCGGGGCTGGCCGTTTTGCGTGACCCACGGACGGCGCTCGCGGTTGACGAAAAACGGGCTGCCGGCGAAATCGATCCGCGGATTCGGCGTCTGGAAGTTGAGCGTCGGTGGCAGTTCAGCGTGCTCGACGGCGAGCACGGTCTTGATCAGCCCGGCGACGCCCGCGGCCGCATCGAGGTGGCCGATGTTGGACTTCACCGCGCCGATGGCGCAGTACTGCTTCCGGGCGCTCTTCTCCGCGAAGACCTGCGAGAGGGCCTGCATCTCGATCGGATCACCAAGCGTCGTCCCGGTCCCGTGGGCCTCGACGTAGCCGATCGTATCGGGATCCACCCCCGCCGCCGCGTGCGCCGCCGCGATGGCCTCGGCCTGCCCTGCCACGCTGGGGGCGGTGTATCCCACCTTGGCCGAACCGTCGTTGTTGATCGCGGTGCCGCGGATGACCGCGCGGATGCGATCGCCGTCCGCGATCGCCTCGTGGAGACGCTTGAGTACCACGATGCCGACGCCGCTGCCGCCGACGGTTCCGCGCGCCGCTTCGTCGAACGGGCGGCAGTGGCCGTCGGGCGAGAGAATGTTGCCCTCGACGTACTGGTAACCGCCGACGGTCGGCACCGTCACCGATACCCCTCCGGCGAGTGCCATGTCGCATTCACCGTCGAGCAGGCTGCGGCAGGCCAGGTGCACGGCGACCAGCGAGGTCGAGCACGCAGTCTGCTCGCTCTCGCCGGGGCCCTTCATGTTCAACTCGTACGAGCCGCGCGTGGCGAGGTGATCCTTGTCGGTTTTGAGCATGACTTCAACCGCGCCGCCGAGAT
>JANPCT010000990.1:0-1857 GCA_031431095.1 Acidobacteriota bacterium
GTCGCATCGAACGGGCCCAGAGCGCGGCGGAAGGACATAGGGAGCTTCAGTAGTTGGTGGTCGCTAGTTGCTGGTTGGTCGTGTGAGTAGTGTTAGTAGTTCGGCCCGGCCACGAACCAGCCACGAACCACAAACCACAAACCACCAACTTCTGGATCAGGCAAACGCGGCCCCGACCATGATCGCCTTGACGCCCATGTCGACTGGCTCCGCTGAGCCGAACTCGACGGCTTCGGCGGCGATCCGCTCCGCCGCGTCCAGCGTGCCGGCCGCCTCTGTCTCACCCACCGGTTCGTGCCGCGCCCGCCGCCGTCGAAATCCACTTCAAACGGCGTCGGCCTTGGCCATGTTCAGAACTGTATCCGCGAGCGCGTTGATCTCGTCGCGTGAGAACACAGGCGCGGATTATAGCCGCATCGCGATCGACGATGCGGCTTTGGCGGCGCCGCCCATGGTCCGCGTCAGCTACGAGGTGGACTTGGTGCCCGGGACGACCCGTTCGTCGGTCCTCTGTTCGTCCTTGTCGAGCCCGCTCATGCCCACGGGCGTTTCGGAAGACTCCGGCGATCCGCCTGGAAACAGACGCTCGTCGCGGGTCGTCGTTTCTGCGGTTTTGTCCTCCCCGGTTGATGGGATACCCCTGCCGTCCTCGTTCTTCGCTTTCTGATCAGTCATAGGGCAGGCCAATGCAAGCCCGAGGCCCGCGCCACGCGATCCTCCGCGAGAGTAGAATCAGCAGATGCCAACCCATGATCCGAACTTCAATGCAGCGTTTGCCGGGGTCCGCCGCGTCCCGCCGCCCGTCAACGAGCCGAACAAGACGTATGCCCCTGGGTCGCCCGAGAAGGCGGCGCTGAAGGATCGGCTCAAGTCGATGGCGGCGGAAAAGATCGACATTCCATTGATCATCGGTGGCCGGGAGATTCGGACCGGCAATCTCGAGCACTCGGTGATGCCCCACGATCACGGGCACGTCCTTGCCGATTACCACCTGGCCGGCGCCGAACACATCCAACAGGCCATCGAGGCCGCCGCGGTGGCTCGCCGCGAGTGGTCGGCGTGGCCGTGGGAGGATCGCGGTGCGGTGCTGCTCCGCGCGGCGGAGCTCCTTGCCACCTCGTGGCGTCCGACGATCAACGCCGCGACGATGCTCGGGCAGTCGAAGACGGTGTTCCAGGCCGAGATCGACGCCGCGTCCGAGATGATCGACTTCTGGCGGTTCAACACGTACTTCGCGCAGGAGCTGTACAGCGAGCAGCCGGTCAGCGGTCCGGGCGTGTGGAACTCCCTGGAGTACCGCAACCTCGAGGGCTTCGTATACGCCGTCTCGCCGTTCAACTTCACGGCGATCGGCGGCAACCTCACGACTGCGCCCGCGCTGCTCGGCAACACGGTGATATGGAAGCCGGCGTCGAGCGCCATGCTGAGCGGCTACTACACCTACAAGGTGCTCGAGGCTGCCGGCCTGCCGCCGGGCGTGATCAATTTCCTGCCGGGCAATTCGGTCGAGATCACCAACGCCCTGCTCGACTCGCCGGAGTTTGCCGGCATCCACTTCACGGGCAGCACGGCCGTCTTCAACAGCATGTGGAAGAAGGTCGGCGAGAACGTCGGCAGGTACAAGTCCTACCCGCGACTGGTCGGCGAGACCGGCGGCAAGGACTTCATTGTCGCGCACCCGTCGGCGGATGCCCAGGAGGTCGCCGTCGCGATCGCGCGCGGCGGATTCGAGTACCAGGGACAGAAGTGCTCCGCGGCCAGCCGTGTCTACATTCCGCAGTCGCTGTGGAACGAGGTGCGCGACCGCGCCGTCGCAATCATGAAGGAACTGAAGGTCGGCGATCCGCGTGATTTCCG
>JANPCT010000991.1:0-3621 GCA_031431095.1 Acidobacteriota bacterium
GCAACCTGGTGCTCGCCGCCCTGGCCGACGTCACGCAGGACTTCGCGGAGGCGGTCGAGATCGCATCGCGTATGCTCGATATCTGCGGCATCGTCCTGCCCGCGACGTCGGAGATCGTGACGCTCGTGGCGGAGTTCGCCGACGGCCGCGTGCTGAACGGAGAAACGACGATCGCCAGGGCCGGGGGATCGATCTCCCGCCTGGCGCTGCTGCCCGAGCGGCCGCGATGTTCTCCGAAGGTGAGTGACGCGCTGCGCCGCGCCGACGTCATCGTCGCGGGTCCCGGCAGCCTGTACACCAGCATCCTGCCGCCGCTCTTGGTTCCCGACATCGCCGACGCGATGATGGATTCGCGCGCGGTCCGCATCCTGGTGGCGAACCTGATGACCGAGGCGGGCGAGACGGACGGCTTCGGCGTGCTGGAGCACCTGCTGACGATCGAGCGGCACCTGGGCCGTCAGTTGTTCGATTGCGTCATCTACAACACCGCGCCGGTGCCGGACGCGCTGGCGGGCATCTACCGCGCGCGGCACGCCGCGCCCATCGTGACGGGCAGCTTCGAGTTGAACGCGCTGGATCGCTGTGGCGTCCGCGCCATCGGCGTGCCGCTCGTTTCCGAACATCCCGCGGGCAAGATTCGTCACCATCCCGAACGTCTGGCGTCCGCGATCACCGCGCTCGCCCACGGCAAGCTCGGGGCGTGGCGCCCGCGCGCAGAGGTCGGAGGCCTATAACATGTACGAGCGGTTCTATCAGCTCCGGGAGCGCCCGTTCGCGCTGAGTCCGGATCCCGAGTATCTCTATCCGAGCCGCGTCCACCAGGAGGCGCTGGATTATCTCCGCTATGGCATCGAGAGCCACGCCGGCTTCATCGTCATCACGGGGGAGATCGGTTCGGGCAAGACGACGCTGCTGCAGACGCTGCTGCGCAATCTGGACAACAACACCAGCGTCGGCCGCATCGTCAACACGATGCTCGAACCGCGTGAGCTGCTCGAGACGATCATGATCGATTTCGGGCTCGATCCGTCCGGCCGCAGCAAGCCGCTCATGCTGCGCGACCTGTCGCAGTACCTGGTCGATCAGCGCCTCGCGGGCCGCCCCGTGCTGTTGGTGATTGACGAGGCACAGAATCTCGGGCTCGCCGCGCTCGAAGAGCTGCGCATGCTGTCGAACCTCGAGACCGAGAAGTCGAAGCTGCTGCAGATCGTGATGGTAGGCCAGCCGGATCTGCGCCACAAGCTGGCGGCGCCGGAGCTCGAGCAGCTGCGGCAGCGCATTACCGTCAGCTATCACCTGCCGCCGCTCGACGCCGAGGAGACGGGCCGCTACATCAATCACCGCCTGCGCCGTGCCGCCCTTGGTGCGCCGATCGAATTTTCACGCGCCACCACCGACCGTATTCATGCGCGGAGCCGCGGCGTGCCGCGCATCATCAACGTCATTTGCGACGCGGCGCTGCTGTTCGGCTATGCCGAGGAGCGGCGGATTTTCGACGAGCCGATGATCGCGGACGTCCTCGAGGAGCTGGAGACCACCGGGGTCCTTCCACCCGTCCGCCTCGCCAGCCAGGCAGCGGCCGCGGCGGTGACCGAGCGGCCGCACCCGATAGCGCCGCCGTCCCCCGCGCCGATCGAGTCGCGGCCGAACGTCGACATCCGCGTCGGGGCGACCGGCGCCGTGGCCGCGGCGCCGCCAGAGGCGAGCGACCTTGCGGAGCGCGCGGCCGCCGAAGCGCGGACAGCCGCGCTCGATCAGCGCGAACAGGCGGTCCGGCAGCGCGAGAACGAGATCGGGGAGCAGCGCCGCGTTCTCGCGGAGGAATACCGGCTGCTGCGGGCGAACCGTTCGGCTCCGCCGGCGGTCCCTGCGGCCGACCGGCAGCCCGACGCGCGCGCCGCCGGGCTCGGCGCCGCGCGCTTCGAAACGGTACGCGCCGAAGGGTTCTGGAGCCGGGTCAAACGCATTATGCTCGGTGTGTCTGCTTCATAGGAGTTCAAGTCGATGGCTGCGTCAGTAGAAGCGCTTCGTCAGAAGATTCGGTCCCGCACGGCTCGCACGGGTGTCGTCGGTCTCGGCTACGTCGGGTTGCCGCTCGCGGTGGAACTCGCCAAGGCGGGGTTTCATGCAACCGGCATCGATGTCGATGTCCGCAAGGTCGAGGCGGTCAACGACGGCCGGTCCTACATTCCCGACGTGCCCACCGCGGACGTTCAGGCGCTGCATGCCAAGGGATTGCTCGACGCAACGACCGACTTTTCCGTGGTCAAGGACCTCGACACCATCAACATCTGCGTCCCGACGCCGCTGCGCAAGACGAAGGATCCCGACATGTCCTACATCGTCTCGGCGGTGGAAGGGATTGCGAAGTACCTGCACTCGGGCATGCTGATCGTGCTCGAGTCCACCACCTACCCGGGCACGACCGACGAAGTCGTCCAGCCGATGCTGGAAGCGAAGGGACTCAAGGCGGGTGTCGATTTCTTCCTGGCGTTCTCGCCCGAGCGCGTCGATCCAGGCAACCCCACCTTCCAGACGCACAACGTCCCTAAAGTGGTGGGTGGATTCTCCCCCGCCTGCTCGCAACTGGCCGCCGAACTGTACGGGACCGCCATCCAGACCATCGTCCCCGTCAGCTCGACCCGTGTCGCCGAAATGGTCAAGCTTCTGGAGAACACGTTCCGCGCGGTGAACATCGGCCTCGTCAACGAGCTCGCGCTGATGTGCGACCGCATGAACATCAACGTCTGGGAGGTGGTTGACGCGGCCAAGACCAAGCCGTTCGGGTTCATGGCGTTCTATCCAGGCCCCGGGCTCGGCGGGCACTGCATCCCGATCGATCCGTTCTATCTCTCGTGGAAGGCGAAGCAGACCGGCTTCGACCCGCGCTTCATCGAGCTCGCCGGCCACATCAACGCCGGCATGCCTCACTACGTGGTCGACAAGGTGGGCGAAGCGCTCAACGAGCGGCGAAAGTCGGTGAACGGGTCGAAGGTGCTGATTGCCGGCGTCGCCTACAAGCGCGACATCGACGACATGCGCGAGTCCCCGGCCATGGACGTCATGGGACTCCTGCTGGCGCGCGGCGCCGAAGTCTTCTACGCCGATCCGTTCGTCCCGGTGGTGCACGGACGCGACTGGTCGGGCGGCTACGACATCACGGCGGTGGACCTGACGCGCGGACAGATCGCGCAGTACGACTGTGTGGTCATCGTCACCGATCACAAGGCGTTCGATTACGGCGCGCTGCTCGAGGAGGCGGACCTGATCGTGGACACCCGGAACGCCATCAAGGAGCCGCACCCGAAGGTGTTCAAACTCGGAGCGCCGCGCGCCGCGGCGCCGGAGGGACAAAGGGTCGCGACGCTCGCGTGAGAGCCGCGCCTGACGCGGCACGCGCGGACCACCGGGGCCCGTTACCACCATGACCGTCCTGTTCTGGATCTCGGCGTTGATCGTCGGCTATGTCTATGCCGGCTACCCCTGCCTGCTGGCGGTGTGGGCCCGCATCGCCGATCGACGCCCGAGGCTCGTGCCGTTCGAGGCCGGCGGATGGCCGTCGATCTCGATCGTCATTGCGGCACGCAATGAGGCGCACCGCCTGCCCGCGCGCATCCGCAA
>JANPCT010000992.1:0-8268 GCA_031431095.1 Acidobacteriota bacterium
TCATCATGATGCCCGGCTTCACCGAGCACCAACGCATCCGTGCCGATGAACGCGACCGCGTACTGCGTGAAGCTGCTGCACGAGGCGAGGAGCAGATCCGTGTTGTCGGGAGCAGCGGCGAGCAGCGACTCGTAGAGCTTCAAGCCGAACGGAATCGCCTGGGCGACCAGTTCCGGATCATCGTCCCGTGTGAAGACATCGCCACTGCCCGTCAGCGTGCTCGCCACCATCCCGACAGCCTTGTGCTTGATGGTGGCGCACGCGGAGCTTGCCGCGAGGATGCAGGCGATCGCGAGAAGGCGGAATATGGTGGCGTTATGCTCTCGTTGCATGTCGGGGACGTCCGCGTTACGTGGGAATGACGGGATGGCGGCGAAACGTTACATCCCGGCTCTGCGATAATCCGTGGGGGGGACCACGTGACGGAAAAACGGCCGAACCGGTTCGCTACGACGCACTGGAGTCTGGTCGTCGCCGCCGGGGGACCGCAGACTGAGGCATCAGCCGCGGCGCTCGAAGCGTTGTGCCGGATCTACTGGTACCCGCTGTATGCGTTTGTCAGGAGATTCGGCTATGACGTGGAGCGATCGGAGGACAGCGTGCAGGCCTTCTTCCTCCACCTGCTGGAACACCATTCACTGGCGGCGGCACGGTCGGACCGTGGCCGGTTTCGCTCGTTTCTGCTCGGCGCGCTAAAGCACTTTCTCGCGAACGAGTACGAACGGACTCGCGCGTTGAAGCGCGGCGGCGGTGTCACGGTGACCAGCCTGGACGTGGCATCGGCCGAAGGCCGCTACGCCCTGGAACCCCGCGACGAGGCTAGTCCGGAGGCGCTGTTCGAGCGGCGCTGGGCCGTAACCCTCGTTGACCGCGTTCATCTCCGGTTGCGGACGGCGCTCGTCCGATCCGGGAAGGGCGCGATCTTCGAGCAGGTGAAGGATTACATCACGGGCGACGATGCGGACATCTCCTACCGTGACCTGGCGACGAGAGCGGGCTTGTCGGAAGGTGCTGTGTGCGTCATGGTGCACCGGCTCCGCCGTCGCTTTCGTGAAGTGCTCCGCGAGGAGATCCGCCAGACCGTCAACGATCCCTCTCAAATCGACGGCGAAATCGAATTCCTTCTCAGCGTGCTCTCCCGCAGCGGCGGAGCGACGACGCCCTTCAGCGCTGGATGACGGCGGCGGCGACGCTCGCATACGCAGTCGTGCCGCGCGAGCCCCGGACCGACAGCAGGCTGTGAGGAAACGCGATACCGGCCGTCACCGCCGCCCCTCGCCAGATCGTCGCGACCTGCAGCGCTCCGCCATGCGACGTCCGGTCCGGGGCCCCAAGCCAGCTTTCCCGCATGCCGATTTCCCAGGAGCCATGAATCCGCCAATCGACACTCGCCGTAGCCGTCGCGGCGCGTGCGAGCCTGACCTCGGCGTATCGGTACCCGGGGAGCATCTCGGCTGCGGGCACATCCCAGGCCCCCCCGAGGACGAAGGCGCTGGCGACGTTCAGCGAAGCCCCGGCGAACACCGCACCCCGGCCGCCGATGAAAAATCTCCCGGCGCGCTTGCCGGCTCCGGCGGCCGCCTGAACCCGGGACCATGTATGAATCCCACCGGCGACCCGGCCGGCCACCAGCACTTTCACCCCGTCCCAGCGTGACCCGAACCGTTCATCCGCGGTGACCCGCGCGTATTGCTGCGTGACCTCGAGGCCGGCAAATGGCTGGCGCCAGAAGGCCGACACCCGCGCGTCGGGCATGTCGCTGATGCGCTGGTAGATCACGATCGCACGGTAGCCGCCGATCCAGCGAGGCGTGTGCGCCACTTCTACTCCGACGCCGCCCTCCGCCGCCAGTGCGGAATATTCTCCGGCCGTTCCGCGCCTGCCGTGCTCGTAGACGATGTTGCTCGCGTTTGCGTTGATCGGGGTCAGCCGCGCGAACACATGAAGCTTTCGTCCCTCCCGGAGCTGGGCTCTCGACTCGGCGGTCAGCGTCCACCCTGTTATCCCGACGCTCCACTCGCCGCCATCCTCGCGGGTGGAGATCACGAACACGACGGGGACCAGCAGGCCTGGAGATTCGTACTGCAGGCTGCCGAACGATGTGCGCGTCTGTGCGGAAACAATGTTCGCCGTGGCGAGGCTGACGAGGAGCGCTGCGAGTGCGGGCAGTCTCCGGACGGGACGCCCCTTACCGGTCATAGCGGCTCATTTCCGCCGCGATACGCCGACCCTGATAGCGCGCCATTGTCATGATCGAGAGCATCGGGTTGGCGCCGCACGAATCCGGGAAAGCGGAGCTGTCGCAGACGACCAGGTTGCGGACGTAGTGTGACTCGCCGCGAGAGTCGATCATGGAGTTCGAGAGCTCCTCGCCCATCTTGACAGTCGCCTGGCAATGCGACGACGACAGCGTGGTCCGATGCGGGGTGAACTCGAGGGCGTCGCAATGGACGGCGTCGGCGGCCCGCTGGAAGCGCGGCGCGGCGAGCGGCCCGATGGATTCCGTGGAGGGCAACAGAACTTCACGGGCACCGGCCGCGAACAGAATCTCGACCCCGGTCCGGGCGGCAATCCTCAGGCGCGCGCGATCGCCCGCGGCCAGGCGATAACTGATTCGCCGTGCGCCGTCGGAGCGGCGCCACTCGATCCGGTTGGTGCGAGCCGGCGTGTCGATGAGCATCACGCCAAATCCCGCGATGCGGTCGAATTGACGGAGGAGGTCGTAATGCTCGGGGCCAATCCCGGGCAGGACGACGGAGCCGTAGACCGGATGTCCGAACAGCGTCTCGTAGTAGAAGCCGTGGCTGGCGTAGAAGTGGTCGCTGTACACGGTTCCCGTGATGCCCCTGTAATTGGTCAAGGGCGACGGCATGACGCCGACGATGGGAAGGCCAGGATGAAGAATCAAGCCGCGTCCAAGCAGATCATGCGGGTCGGGATGGCCTGACCGTTGGAGCAGGACGGGCGTCTCGATTGCACCCGCCGCGACGACGACGAGTCCCGCACGAATGTGGACGCCGCCGGCCGCCGCCGAATTGCGCTGCGATCCGCGCACGGTCGGCCGGATCGTCCCGTGCGCGCCGACCGCGACCATCGCGCCATGCCCTCGGCCGAACTCCAACCGCTCGATATCGCAGTGATGGATCAGGCGCACGCCGCGCGCCAGTGCGTCGGGGACGTATGTGACGAGCGTGCCCTGCTTGCGATCGTAGGCGCATCCTTCGCTGCAATAACCGCAGCCCAGGCAGTCGCGCATGTTCAGTTCGAATCGTCGGCTGGTAATCCCGAGTGCGGCGCAGCCACGTTCCAGGACGCGGTTGTTCTCGTTGACCGCGGTGTCGGGCGGCACGCCGACGTTCACGCGCATCCGCACATCCGCAAGTGACGCGCGCATGTTCAACCCCGGGACACCGTAATCCGACGCGGTCGCATCGAAGGAGAAGCCGGTCAGTCCGCGTTCGCGTTTCCACCTCTCCCAGACGTCGACGACGGGCTCGAGCGCGAGCGCGTAGTTGACGGTCGTTCCGCCGCCGACGCACTCGCCGCCGCGAACCGCCATGGCGCCATCCGTGGTCGATCGCGCGCCGCGCTCGGCGTACAAGCGGTTCATGTCCCACTCGCGCTGATTGAAGAACCCGCTGGTGTAGTGCGCGCCCTTCTCAACCAGCACGATGGATTTGCGGGTTACCTCGCTGAGCGTCGCGGCGAGCACCCCGCCGGCCGCGCCCGACCCCACAATCAGAATGTCGCAGTCGATGCGGGTGCTCACGCCAGGGACTTCGGCACAATCGGGCCCTGGTAGCCGATGGACGGCCAGACCGCGTCCATCGAATACGCCGTGATCATGATGAGGGCGCGGGCGGAGGAATGGAATTGGCGTCGCACGAGAAACTCGCTGCGGTTCCAGAGATTCAGGTAGGCGCGCCGTCGTGCCACCGACAGTCTGCCGAACGTTTCGCCCGCCACACCTGACCGGGTGAATTCGGCGAACATGCGTCGGTCGGCGGCTTCTTTTCCCGCGACCAGCGCATCGTGATCCCCGCGAGGCTCGACGACATCCTCGGTCTCCTCCTCGGTGAGCCGAGGCGGCGCGTACTGGAAGAGGTCCGTTTGATCGAAGTAGAGCAGCATCTTCTGCACGGCAACGAAGCGCGAATCCGCTTCCAGCCGGAAAATCGTGAGAAGACGGGCGCGGACGTCGCCGGCGGCGAGAGGAAAGTCGGCGCGTTCACAGGGCAGCACCGCGGCTATGAGCGCGTCCAGAACAGGCTCATACGCCTCCAGCGGTGGATCGTTGAGGAAGGTGTAGGCGGCGCGCGTCCTCGTGGTCAGTCCCGTACAGCCTGGCGCAGCGAGCACGATTGCCGCGCAGCACTGCATAAACAGACGGCGGCTGACACCGCCCTGGCCCGGGATCGTGTCAGTGTCGAGAGAGGGCATGGTCCATCGTTCTGGCCGTTGGGATCGGACGGAGTCCGACCCGCTGAAGCAGCGAAAGAAATCGTGGATCGCCGCGCAACCCATCGAGGGTAGGTTCGACGTTGAGGTAGTCGAGATACGCAGAGTGTTCCGACACCGCGTGGTCGAGCTGCGCGAAGGCCTCGTCGTGCATCCCGAGGCCGGCGTACACGGTGGCGAGCGCGTACGCCGGGATGTAGCGGGTTCGCGATAATTTCTCGAGCTCACCCAGCACTTGCATCGCGGCGGCGCGGTCGCCCGTCATGGCATTGACGTAGCCGCGGACGCCCTGAAACGCGCCGAGGGGCGCAGGAAATTTGCGCAGGGCCTCGGCGGCCGAATCGGGCATGCCTTTCTGGACGTAGGCCAGGGCGAGGAGCTGGCCGGCCAGGAAGCCATTGGGGTCGAGCGCGACCGTCTTCTGAAGATGCTCGATCGCGCGATCGTAATCGCGCGCGTAATAGAAATGGCGTCCGAGGTTGAGGCTGATGACCGGCGCCAGCGGATCCAGCTCCTGGGCGCGCTGCAGTTGCGCCAGCGCCTCGTCGAACCGGCCCTGGGTCCAGAAATGGCTGGCCAGCCACTGACGCCCCGTGACGTAGTTGCCGTCGAGAGCGACCGCGCGCAGGTGCTCGCGTTCGGCAGCTCCCCGGTTCCATTCGAAGCGCAGCACGAAACCCATCGCGGCATGCGCCTCCGCGAGCTGATCGTCGAGGAGCAAGGCGCGCTCCGCGGCCGCCCGCGCTTTCGCCATCACCTCTGTGGGCGCCTGAACGTCGTATCCGACAGATCCGAGCAAAGCGTACGCATCGGCCAGGCCCGCATAGGCCAGTCCGTAGTCGGGATCCTTCTCGATGGCCAGTTTGAAGAAGTCGACGCTCGCCAGCAAGTCGCGGGGGAGCCGCTTGTTCCAGAGGTACCGGCCCCGAAGGTAGAGCTCGTACGCTTCGGTGTCCGCGGTGAGGCGAGGCGTCTGTCGCTTATCCGGCGCCCCGGACAGTTTGACCCGCAGCGTCTGCGACACTTCACGGGCGATATCTCCCTCGATGCCAAAGGCATCGCTCATCGGCCTGGTGTAGTGCTGCGCCCAGACCTGTCGGCTGTCGCGACCGTCGATCAGTTCGACGTCGATCGTCAGGATGCCGGCGTGTTGCGACACCCGTCCGACGAGCAGGGTGGCCACATGCAAGACCCGGGCAACCTCCTGCGGATCGACGCGCTGCCCCTTGTAGCGGAGAACGGACGTCCCGGACATCACCTTTGTGTTCGGGAGCGGCGACAACGCCCGGATGACTCCCTCCGTGATCCCGTCGCTGAGGTACTGCATGGCCGGGTCGCCGTTGCTGTTCTCGAGCGGCAGGATCGCGATCGACCCATAGGCCGGCGTGCGACAGGCCCGAATGCCCAGCCCGCCCGCCAAGAGTGCGACACCCACGACCGCAAGAAAGACCGGGCGGAGAGGGCCGGTTCGCGCCGCGGGAGCGGGTGACGGGACCTCTTTCTCTGCGGCAATCCACTTCAACTCGCTGACGAGATCCCGCACCGTTTGCCAACGCTCATCCGGATCCTTGGCAAGGCATCGCGTGATCAGCCGGCCGAGAGCCGGGGGCGCGTCGGCACGCGAGTCGGTGATCGCCGGCGGGGTCGTGCCTAGTACTGCGGCCATCACACGCACGGCGCTGGCGCCCGCGAAGGCCGGTTTTCCCGTCAACATCTCGAAGAGCACGGCGCCGAACGCGAAGATGTCGGAACTGGCGTCGGCCTCCCGGCCGTCCAGTTGTTCCGGCGCCATGTAGGCGGGCGTGCCGACGACGGTGCCTTCGGAGGTCAGTGGCGCAGCGCCTGTCCCGCTCGCGGCCAGGGACCGCGCCTCGCCGCCCCCCAAGGTTGGCGTGGCGAGTCCGAAGTCCAGCAGCTTTGCGCGTCCGTTCGCGATCATGATGTTGCCAGGCTTCAGATCGCGGTGAATCACGCCATTGCGGTGCGCCTGGTCCAGCGCGTCGCCGACCTCGGTCGCCACGGCGTAGACCTCTTTGAGCGCTAACGGTCCCCTGGTCAGCCGCGCCGCCAGCGTTTCACCGTCCAGGTATTCCATGACCAGGAAATCGACGCCGTCCTGTCGTCCGACATCGAAAAGGGAGCAGATGTTCGGGTGGTTCAGGGAGGAGATGACGTGGGCTTCGCGCTCGAAGCGGCGGCGGCGTAGGGGGTCGTCGGAGAGGTGCGGTGCGAGAACCTTGATGGCGACTGTCCGATCGAGGCGGCTGTCCACCGCCCGATAAACCTCGCCCATCCCCCCAGAGCCAATCAGCTCCTGGACTCGATACCGGCCGAGCGCCGCGCCAATGGTGAGTGCCGTGTCTGGGTCCGGCGGCCATTATAGCGATGTCGTAACATCCCGCGCGTTTCCCTGAAGAAGTCAGTGCGCGCCATCGCACGGCGCATCAACCAGGAGAACACATGAGCATGCGGGCGACCCTCTCTTTCGTGATCGCGACCTTTTTTGTGGCGGCCACTGCCGCCGTTCCGACGGCCGCGCCGAATCAATTCGGGCGCATCGTCGTGTTCGGTGCGAGCCTGTCTGACTCCGGCAACGCCTTCGCGCTCAGGGGCGGGACGAACACGCCGCCGGACTACCTCCTCGATCCGCTCCTCGTGCCCAGCGCGCCATATGCCCGCGGCGGTCATCACTTCAGCAACGGAGCAACCTGGGTCGAACAGTTTGCACGCTCAACCGGTCTCGCCGGATCCGTCCGGCCGGCGTTCGCGGGATCGGACGAGAACGCGAGCAACTACGCGGTGGGCGGCGCCCGCGCCTACGAGGACGGCATCAACGTGAACCTGACTGCGCAGGTCCAGGCGTTCCTGCAGCAGTTCGGGGGTCACGCCGCTGCCGACAGCCTCTACACCGTGGAGATGGGAGGGAATGACATTCGGGACGCGCTTGCCGCTTTCGCAGGCGGCGCCAATGGTGCGCTCATCCTCCAGGAGGCGGTGGTTTCCATTGCGGGGAACATTCAGACGCTCCATGCGGCCGGCGCGAGAACGTTCCTCGTGTGGCGCGCGCCGAACGTCGCGCTGACGCCGGCGATCGGCATGCTCGACAACGTCAGCCCGGGCGCGGCGCTCGCCGCGTCACACCTCACGGACGGGTTCAATGCAGCGCTCGACGGCGTCGTCCAGCAGCTCGCGGCCTTGCCGGGGATCAGGATCGTGCGACTCGACGCACAGCGGCTGCTGAATGACCTGGTCGCGCGACCTGACGCCTTCGGGTTGACGGATGTGACGCATGCCTGCGTGACGACCGTCCAGCCATTTATCTGTGACCGTCCAGACCAATTTCTGTTCTGGGACGGCATTCATCCGACCAAGACCGTCCACGGAATCATCGCCCAGGAAGCGGCGTCCGCGCTGGCGCGCTGAGCGTCGCAGGTGCTCCTGTCGGCTAAAGCATCGACGCTGCGTGCGCGAGAGGGCTACGTCAGCATCGTTACGGGGCCGTCATGACCCGTTACGGTGCCGTCGCTGTCCGTCACCTGGCTCCAGCCGAGGCCGTATCGGGTCTCCTCGCCCGGGTCAACAAATCGCCGAGTCGCGTTTCCGTGGACATCCTGCTTGGATTTTTCTCAGGCACCAATCGCCGGCGGACACGCAGGCGCGTGTATCCCGCGGTCCGATAGCAAGCGGGCGGCCGGCTCGTCCCTGGTCTAAGAGGAAGGAAACATTGGACGAAACAGCCGAATGCGAAATTGTCAGATGACGTGCTTATGCCGCTTCGGTACACCGGTGTGCCGTAACGGAACAGCCAGT
>JANPCT010000993.1:0-10152 GCA_031431095.1 Acidobacteriota bacterium
GGGTTCGAGCTCGGCGGGCCCATCGTGAAGAACCGCCTCTGGCTGTGGGGAGCCTCAGGCAAGACCCACGTCGACATCATTACGCTCACCGGCGGCCACGACCGCACGGAGCTACAGGACACCTCGGTCAAGGCAACCGGGCAGCTCAGCGAGGCGGTCCGGACCAACTTCACCTACTTCCGCGGCAACAAGCAGAAGTTCGGCCGCGGCGCGAGCGCAACCAGGCCACCCGAGACGACATACGACCAGAAAGGTCCGACGCCCGTGTACAAGGGCGAAGGCAACTTTGTCATCGGCCGCAGTCTGTTCCTGTCGGTGAAGGGGGCGGAGCAGCGCGGCGGCTTCAGCCTCACGGCGGAAGGCGGCCCGGACAAGAATTGGTTCGTCGATGATTCTGGCGTCTACGGCGGCACGGTCGACACCTACGTCTCGAAGCGGCCGCAGCATAGTTTCTCGGTGGACGGCAACAGCTTCCGCGGCCATCACGAACTGAAGTTCGGGTTCGGCTGGCGCAAGGCCGAGGTGACGTCGACCGACACCTACCCCGGCAACGGGATCATCAGCTACCACGTCGGTTACCCGGACATCCTCGCGCTGGTAAAGCGGGACTACGCCGTCAAAGGCGATACCGTCTACATGGGCGGGTATGTCGGCGACACGTGGACGCGCGATCGACTGACGGCGAACTTTGGCGTCCGGTGGGACCGCGGCGCATCGTCCCTCGGCGCCGCGTCGGTGCCCGCCAGCCGCGCGCTGCCGAACGTTCTGCCGGCGCTTACCGCCACTCCGTTGAAGAACGCCATCGTCAATCGAGTCGTGTCCCCACGCGTCGGGTTCACCTATGCGCTCACCGAGGACCGCAAGTCGCTTCTGCGCGCGAGCTATGCGACCTTCGCGTCCCAGCTCGGCTCAGGGGCGGCTGGCACCATCTCGACGATCCAGTATTCAGGCATCTACTACTATGCGATCGACCTGAACGGCAACAAGAGCGCTGACGTCAACGAGCTGCTCCTTGGATTGGGCAACGCCGGCTATTACGGTTTCGACCCGCTCAACCCGACGAAGCAGACGACCGTCAACAAGATCGGCAAGTACGCGTCGCCGCTGACGCAGGAAATCATGTTCGGCGGCGATCGCGAGTTGGCCCAGAACTTCGGCATCAGCGGCACGTTCACCTACCGCTATTACAACCACTTCAACTGGAACAGCTTGATCGGCGTCAACTCGTCGGATTACCGGCAGACCGGCACCCTGACGGGCACCACCGATCCGATCGGTTCCTTCAGTACGCCTTTCTACGCGCTCAATGCCGCGAAGGTGCCCGCGGGCGGCGGCAGGAGCTACGAGGAACGCCTTGGCTACCACCAGCGCTACCTCGGGTTCGAGGCGAGCGCGGTGAAGCGGCTGTCGAACAAGTGGATGGCGCGCTTCGGGTTCTCCACCAACAGCCACCGCGAGTACTTCAAGGGCGCGGACGCGCTGGACGATCCCACGCCAAGTAATGGCGCACCGAAGCGTGACGGCGGGCTCGTGGTCACGCAGACGGGCGGCAGCGGCAAGAGCGGCATCTACATGGTGCTGCCCCGTTACCAGTTCATCGCCAACGGGATGTACCAGGGACCCTGGGGCATCAACTTCGGCGCGAACTGGATGCTCCGCCAGGGTTACGCCGAGCCGTTCTTCCGCAGCAACGTCGCAACAGGCGATCCGCTCGGCAGCTCCAAGAACGTCCTTATTACCAAAGACGTCGGCAACTTCCGTCTGCCGGCCGTGAGCTCGCTCGACGTGCGCCTCGAGAAGGCGTTCAAGATCCAGCGCGGCACGATTGCGCTGGACCTTGACGTCTTCAACGTCGGGAACGTGGCTACCGTTCTCGGCAAGCAGTACGATCTGCGACGGACCGGTCCGACCGGTTACAACCAGGTGCTCGAGATCATGAACCCGCGCATCCTGCGCCTCGGCGCGCGGTTTACATTCTAGTCACCGGTAACGGTTACCGGTGACACTTGACCCGGAGCTGCTTGCGCGGCTCCGGGTCTTTTTATTTGGCCTGCCAGCTCCAACTCACGGCGGTAATCTGCTTATGCCTCGTGCCCGAGCCCTGTCGATCGGATTCTCCCTGTCCCTGTTCCTCGCTGCATGCGGCGGCGGGGGCAGCTCGCCGGGAACCGGAGTGACACCGACCCCGACGCCTACGCCGGCCCCCACGAACCCGTGCACGACGGCTTTGCTTGCCGACACATCGGAAAGTCGCTCGATCGACATAGGGTCGCAGGGAACCGGAACGGCCGCCGCGAAGAAGACCCTCGTCGACGGCAACCCGCGCGGCCGCCTGGCCGAAGCGATAGCACTGCACCGCTGGGCCGAGGAACGCCGAAGCAACCTGCAGATCAGGACTTCGGTCGAAGCGACGAGGCTCGGAGAGCCGCAGCCCGCCGCCACCGCGCCGGCGCCCGTTGCCGAAGACATCGGCGACATCGCCGTCATCCAGGACACCGGCGACCTGGTCCTGCCACTCAACCCGTTCGACGTCCGCAGCACCGGCCTCCGCTTCACGCGCAACGGCCCGACCTACACGCTTTCGAAGATCGACGGCACGTTCCGCACCAACCTGGGCACACGTCTCACGCTGACGGACGACTCCAGCGCGTCCGTGCCCATCCCGTTCTCCTTCCCGTTCTACGGCATCGGACAGACCGCGGCGTTCGTCAATTCTGACGGGAACATCACGCTCGTGGAGGAGGACCACTCCAGCACCGAGCGCGACATCGGCCGCCTGGTCACGGGGCCGCCCCGCATCGCCCCCTTCTTCGCGGATCTCGACCCATCGACGGGCACCGGCAAGGTGTTCGTGAACGCCGCTAACGACGCCTACACGGTCACCTGGTGCAACGTACGCGGCTTCGAGTCCACCCGCTCCACCACCGTGCAGGCGACACTGCTGCCCGACGGCAGCGTCGAGATGAAGTTCTCGGACAGCATCAACATCGGCGAGTCGATCGTCGGTATCTCTCCGGGACACACGAGCGACGTGGCGCTTCTCGACCTGACGAGTGGGACCGGTTCAGGCGGCGGCGCCATCGCCGAGCGCTTCGCGCAATCGACCTCGATCGATACCTTTGCCGCCGCGAAGAAGTTCTACGCGACTCACCCCGACAACTTCGATCAGATTCTCCTGTGGACCGATCAGCCTCTGATCCGCGACGCCTTCGCCTACGAGCTGACGCTCGCGAACAACATCCGTGGCATCGGCCAGGACATCTACAGCACCTCGGCCGCCGCCGGCAGCGGCGGCCGGCTCAGCTCGCTGGTAGTGATGGACCACCTTGGCAAATACCCGGACGATCCCACACAGAAGTTCCTCGGCGAGAACAACACGATCAGCGTCCTGGGGCAGGAAGTCGGCCACCGCTGGCTGGCGTACGTGGAGTTCCGTGATCGCGCCGGAACACGGTCCAAGGCGCTCCTGGGGCGTGACGACGCGCACTGGAGCTTCTTCCTCGATTCCGACGCGTCCGTCATGGAAGGCAACGACATCGAGGACCTGGGCGGCGGACAGTTCAAGACCGTGGAGGCCGTGAAACGTTACAGCCGCCTCGATCAATACATGATGGGCTTGATCGGTCCGGGGAGCGTGCCGACGTTCTTCTACGTGGAGAGCCCGACCTCACCGAAGGTCCGCACCGACTCGCCGTCGATCGGGGTGTCGTTCACCGGCACGCGGCGCGACGTGCTCGTCGAAGACGTCATCGCCGTCAACGGCTCGCGCGTCCCCTCGGTCGCCGACTCTCCCAAGGTCCAGCGCCAGGCTTTCGTCTACATCGTCAGCAACGGCCGCGCCACGGACGCGGCGCAGGTGGCGAAGCTCGAAAGGATCCGGAGCCAGTGGGTGACGTTCTTCCAGCAGGCAACGGAGAACAGGATGACGGCGGATACGCGTCTTCGCTGATACAGGGTTTCCAGGCGTTGGGAAGGATAAACTGCGGTTCCTCCCAAAGCCCAAGGCCCACGGCCCACAGCCCACAGCCTACTTCCACGCGAGCGACGCGAGCGCTTCCTGCGCCTGACGCTCGTAGGGACCGCCGAGCGAGAGATATTTCTGGAAGTTCGCGACCGCGCGGCGGCGGTCTTCGTCGCCGCCGATCCATTTCTGCATCTGCGGGTCGTAGCGCTGCGATTTCAGCAGGCGCATCTGCAGCGTCCGCGCGAGGTTGAAGTACCCGAGCGCATCGTCCGGCCCGACCTTCGTCGCGCGCTCGAACGAGTCGATGGCGGCATCGAGCGCGCCGCGGCGGACCTGGATCACGCCCACCGCGTCCGATACCTCCGCATCGGCCGGCCATCGCTGCTCGGCCTCGCGTAACACCTTGATCGCCGCCCCTTCGTCGCGCTGCAAGCCGTAGGCGTCCGCGAGGCTGAAGTAGATCGGCTCGAACTCCGGCACCTCCCGGCGCACGCGCTCCCACGACTGCGCCGCGTCGTGGTAGTGGCGCAGCGCGAAGTGAGCCAACCCGAGGGCGTAGAGGACCCAGGGCCGCGCGTCGGACGCCTTGGCGGCCTCTGCGAGATGGCGCGCCGCCGTCTCCACGTCCCCCTTCTCGTACGCCGCCCAGCCGACTTCCGCCGGAGAATTCCGGTCGGAAGCCGTCTCGCCGAAGGTGGACTTCAGTGACATGACGGCGCGATCTACCCGCACGCGGACCGAAGGTTCAGACGTTCGCGCAGCAGGGACGTGGGTTCCTGCTTCAGGGAGGGCGATCAGAACCGGAGAGATGGGTAACGCGGGCACCCCGTGTTCCGCCTCCCCGCCGGTTTCTGCGCTGCCGCGCTTCGGCGAGACTGCCGCGGCGGGGGCGTCGGATGGCGCCGCGGCCGGCCGTGAGATTGGTTTCAGCAGCGTTGCCGGTTCGAAGGCCAGGTATCCGCGGCGGGCGCGGACCTTCACGCCCGGTCGACTGACCTTTACCGAGATCGCGCGGTACTTGCCGTCGAACGTCTCCTTCGCCGGAGCGTAGCCGACGACGTAGTACGTGCCCGCGTCGCGCTGGATCTCGTCAAGGGCGCGTCCGAAGTTGTTCTCGTTTCTGATCGCGAAGCCGCCGGTGTCGACGGCGAGACTGTTCGTTCCGTCGGACCGCGTGTCGAACTTCTGCTGCCCTGCAACCACGGCGGACGCGACAGGCTGATCGATGATGTCGGAGCTGGCACTGCCCGTGTTGAGGCCGCGCGCGTCGATGGTGTAGAAGTGCGCACCGGCGCGGGCGGCCATCCCGACCGCCTGGCGCAGATCGAGCTCCTGATCGCTCAGGAAGAAACCTTCCGAGAGAAAGACCACCGTCTTGGGGCCCGTCAGCCGCGCGAGCCCACGACTCAAGACCGTGACGACGTTCAACGTCAGGCTCGTTGCGGTGCGGATTCCCGCTGCAAGCCTTCGCGCCTTCTCGAGCACCTGTGGCTCGACCGGAACTCTCCTGCACTGGTCCGGATCCTCGATGCACGCCCGTGCCGTGGCGCTCTTCAGCGCCTGCTGGTCACCGGTACTGATCGACCAGGCTTCCTCATCGTCTTGAAGCCGGGGCCATTCTCGAAGCTCGAGCTGTCGGCTCCTCAGCTCACCCGGCATCTTCACCGATGCAGCCGCGGTCCTCAACTCCTCGCGAGCGCTCGTCAGCCGGTTGTTGACCATCTTTCCGTCGACGACGATCCCGCCGAGGTCTCCCTCCCGGAACCGATCGGCGACGAATTTCACGACAGCGTCGCGCGTCCGGGCCAGGCCGCCGGCCGTCAGGTGGTAGGTGTCGAAGACGAAAAGCCACGTCTGAGGAGGACGAGGGCCTAAGGGTCCTGACGGTGCTGACGGTGCGGGTGCCAAGGGCGCCAGAGGTGCTACCGGCGCGCCGATCAGGACGACCGACAGGACCTTCTGCGGGACGCCGTCCTCGGTGATCGCGAACTCCGGCACGCCAAGATCCGTGACGAACCGGTCGTCCTTGCCGAGAACGCGCACGTCCACTTCGACGATCAGCGCACCCGACCTGAACGTTTGCAGGGCGGCGGACGGAGGAGCCTGCTGCGGATCACAGACAGCGAGAAGCGCCACGATCGACCACAGTCCCATCGAGTTCAACCCCTACCCGACCTCCAGCCTCCGGCCCTCGAATCGCGGAACTACGGCTTCACCGCGACCACGAAGAGGTCGTACTTGTTCTTGCCGGCCCTCTGCAGGAACGCGATTCTCTCCCCGTCGTTCGACCACGCGGGCAGGATGACGCTCTTCGTCGCGCCAATTTCCTGTTTCTGGCCCTGCGGATCCATCAGCGCCAGTCGTCCCGACGGGTTCGCGTACGCCACCATCCCCATCGACGCCGGTGACCAGCTGAACGTGTAACCCGCGAGGAACTGGACGCCGACGAATTCGCCGACGTTCTCTCCTTTCAACTTGAGCGACACCACCCGCACGAGCTGTGTCTGCGCGGCGTGCCCGCTGACTTCTTCGGTCGTGGTCCCGCCACTGCCCGGATCGCCCTTCGCCAGCGCGCCGCCCATCGGCGCCGCGGTTGCGCTCACGCTCTTCTGGTCTTCCTTGACCTCGATGCCGAACGTTGTCGAGCCCGGCGCGAACTGCTTCGACTTCCACGCCCAGTATTCGGCCGCCCACGCCGGAGCCGCGTCAATGGCGTCCGCTCTGCCGTCGCTCGCGGACATCACGTAGAAGCGAGGGTTCCTCACCATGCCCTTGGCGTCGCGTTCCGAGGTCTGCAGGAAGAGTTTTGTGCCGTCCGGGGACCACCCAAGCTGGGTGGGCTCCCCTTTGAGCTTGCCGGCATCGAGGGTGCCGACCTGGACCGGCGCGGAGATCAGCGTGGTTTTCGCTGACGGCGCCTGCGTGAATACCAGCGCGAGCGCGAGGCTGGGTATGATCATGATTTCCCCTGGATTTGAGCGAGCCTGGCCTGAAGTTCGGGCGAGCCTGGGATGGCGGCCAAACCGGCCCGGATCGCCTGTTCGGCGAGCGCGGGCGCGGACATTCGGAGGTAGCCGTCCGCGAGCGCCAGGTGCGCCGGCACCATCGTCGGATCGATGGTTGTGGCGGCGCGCCACGCCCCGATCGCCTGGCGCGCGTTGCCGGCTTCCTGGCAGGCCCAGCCGAGTGTGAATGCGATCGCCGCGTTCCTCTGGTCGAGCCGCAGTGCTTCGGCGAGCTCGACCGCGGCAGAACCGTAGTCCGCCGCGGCGAAGAGATCGAAACCCTTCGTCGCCCGCACGGCGGCCGGTGTGGTCGCCACGCGCAGGGCCGCGCGCGCGCCGCGGACGAAATCACTCTCGAGGACGTCCTTCGGACGGAAAACGGCCTCGATTGGCGGGGGAGGAGGGGGACGCTTTCCCGCGATGACCTCCAACTCGCGCGTCAGGTCGGTCACGGTCTCGGATCCCGCGGTGACCTTCACTCGGGCGTAATACGCGCCGGGCGGAACCCCAGCCAACGGCACCGCGAATGTCGCGCGTCGAAGGACGCCGATCCCGGTGCTCATCGTCTCGCCAAGATCTGCATGCACGGTCGTCACGGGTTGTTCGACGCCGATCGGCACCAGGGCGGCGGTGACGGCTAGGGTCTCCAACTGATCCCTCGACCGTCCGTATGCTTCGAGCAGGCCGGTGAGGCCGTCCTCGACGTACGCGCGAGCCCGCACCGGCAGCGCGCCGGTAACCGATCCCAGGATGACGTCGCCGACCGTGACGTCGGGACCCGACAGGCCGCGGACGTCGAGCTTGCGATCGGCGCTGCCGACCAGCCCGCCAGGCTCCCGGACGACCGTGCGCATCATGTACGAGCCGGGCGGAACCTCGAAGTGCACGCGGTACGTTCCGACGCCCATCGCGTTTGCGTTCCCGGCCGAGGAGGGCAATGACATGGTGCCGGTGCCGCTCGCCACGACGCGGCCGTCACGCGCGTCGCGGACCAGGAACACCACATCAGCGGAATCGTGAGCGGCGTCCCTGACGGGGAGGTCCGCTTCCAGCGACAGGAGTATGCGTGCCCGGCCGGCATTATCCGATCGCAAGGTGTAGGTCGTGTAGTCGACCCGCAGCGCCTGCTGCGCGAACGGTGCCGCCAGGGCGGCGTCGATCGTCCGCCGCCGATCCATGGGCACATTCGACCGCGGCGCGGCATAGCCGGTCCGCGCGCTGACGCGCGCGCCCGGTCGCGTCACCTTTACCGTCACGCGCCGGTACTGCCCGCGCGCGGACAGCGCCGCCGCGCTCGGCGTGAAGCCAACGAGGTAATAGTCCTGCGCCTGGTCGGCGATCCGGTTGAGCGCAGAGTCAAGGTGCGATGCCGCGTCGAGGATGAGCGCGCCATCTGTTTCCGCGGCAAGACTGCCAAGCGGCTCGATTCGCGCCTGCATTTCGGATGCCTCGGTCGTCGGCGACATCAGCGCCGTGTCAACGTTGCTTTGCCGTCGGTTCAGATCGACGCCGTAGAACACGGCATAGCTTTCGGCTGCCGCCGCTTCGACTGCCTCGAGGTCCCGGCTGACGTTCTGCTGATGAAACCCTTCCGAAAAGAACACGACCGTCTTTCGCCCCTCGATGACGCTGTACTGCGCGATGACATCGGCGAGCCGCCGGAGCGAGTCGCGCGCGTCCGCGTCGGTGTGCGCCACGATCGTGCGCGCATTCTCCGCAATGACTCTTCGCATCACGGAGGGATCTTCCTGCGCTCTCTGTACCGCCCGATCGCGTGCGGCTCCCTCCGTGGCGGCTCCGGCCGCGCCCACGTCCGCCGACAGGTCGGCGCTCTGCCGCGTCAGGATCCCCGAGATCACCGCATCGTTGCCGCCGGCCGCTTCATAGGCCTCGTGGATCGAGAACTTGCCCGCCGGGGACGACACGATCCGCTCGAGACTTCCCTGGACCTTCAACAACTCTGATATCACGCGCGTCCGGTCCGCGGTGAAGCCGAGCTGAGGCCCGGGTCCCGGGATCCCGATCACTGCCACGCGATCCGAGGGACGCACGCGGTTCTTGATGAACGTCTCGGCGGCGCGCCTGGCGATCTGCTCGTTGCCGGTGGCGATATGGCGCTGATCGAACACGAGGAGGTATAAGTGCCCCCTGGGCGCGCCGCGGTTGCTCGACACCTCGGCCGAGACCGAGCGCAGCGCCGCTTCGGCGTACGCGCCGGCCGGCTCGTCGACGTGTTGGAAGAGGACGATCGGTCGCGGCGCGCCGTCTTCGACAATCTGGATCTCGTCCGGCCGTAGATCGCGAAGGGGATGGCCGTCCCCGTCCATCACACGGACGTCGAATCGCACCAGATCCGCGCCCGATCGGAAGACGGGCTGCGGGCCTTGCTTGCCCTGAATACGGCCGAAGGGTGCGGCGGACGCGGCAACGCCTGCTACGCACAGGAGCAGGGCGATGGATCGCATGGTCTTCACGGCCGTTTCACCGAATTTTAACCCGTGCCGCCTTCTCGGGCTCCCCGAACATCGTCCATAGCTGGGCGGCGACGACGCGTGCTTCCGGGGTGGGAGAAACCCGCAGGAGCTCGTCGATCTCGTGTTCCGAGTCGAGGTCGCGGCCCATGGCGCGATACAGCATCGAGAGGCCTGCGCGCGCTCGCGTGTTGTGCGGGAATAGCCTGATTTCGTCCTTGAGGTACGGCTCAGCCTGGGCATATCGCTCGAGCCGCGCCAGGCAGTCTCCGATGTAATAGTTAAGGTCGTTCATCTGAACGGTGCGTCCTTGCAGCGAATCCCGCGCCCGAAGGAGCGGGACGAGCGCATCGGCGTACTTGCCGGCGTTGTAGAGGAGGAGCCCTTCGACGAAGAAGGGCATGGGAAGCGTCGCGTCCGCCTCCTGGGCCAGTTTTGCCTCCGCCTGCGCCCCCTCGCGATCGTGCCGCGCCATGGCGATCTTCGCGAGGAGCTCGTGCGCGCCCGCGGGCGCGACGCTGACGGCGAGCTCCGCGTGCTGCCGCGCGGCATCGAGCTGCCCGATGCGAAGCAACGCGCTCGCGGCGCCGATCAGGCTCCCGGAGTCTTTCGGCTTCCGCTTGATGACCTCCTTGTAGGCCTGGATTGCTTCGTCCATGCGGCCACGGCGGATATTGACCTCGGCGAGCTGCACCCACACGTCCGTCATCTC
>JANPCT010000994.1:0-1615 GCA_031431095.1 Acidobacteriota bacterium
CGCGGCGCCCGTCATCCCGAACTGCTCGAAGTCGCCCGACTCTTTGCCGGCGTTGCCGTCGAGATGACGTCCCACATGGAAAAGGAGGAACACATCCTCTTCCCATACATCATCGAACTCGCGGCGGCGCGTCGCGACAACGGCGCCGCGCCCTGCGCGCCGTTCGGGACGGTCAGAAACCCGATCCGCATGATGGAAGCGGAGCACGAGTCGGCGGGAACCGCCATGGCGCGCATCCGCGAACTGACGTCAGGCTACCGCGTGCCGGCGAATGGGTGCGCGACCTACGAGGTCTGCCTGCGGGCGCTCGACGCGTTCGAGGCCGATCTGCACCAGCATGTCCATCTTGAAAACAACATCTTGTTCCCGAAAGCGGCCCGGCTCGAGGCGGAGCTGGCCCACTGACCGCACGCTCGCCAGTACTCCACGCCTCCGTGGGCTGTGTTTATACGCTCATGTGCGGATCAGGCGACGCAGCACCTCAATCAGCACTTCGGGCAGCTGATCGGGCCGGCGCAACACGGCGAACCCGGCGCGACCGAAGATCCTCGGGGCATAGTGCGGTGCTTCCCGGTCGACCGTCAGGCAGAAGACGTCGACGTGTTGCGCGCGCGCTTCCGCGATCGCCTGCCGCGCGTCCTCGATCCCGTACGGGCCGTCATAGGCGTCGATGTCGTTCGGCTTGCCGTCCGAGAGCATGAGCAGGAGTCGACGCTCGGTCGGCTGCCCGCTCAAGCCGGCCGTCGCGTGGCGGATGGCCGCACCGACTCTCGTGTACCCGTCCGCCTCGAGCGCCGCGATCCGCCGCCGGACGATGGCGCCGGCGGGATCGGTGAAGCGCTTCACCGGCACGATCGAGACGTGGTCGGCGCCCTCTCCTGAAAACGCGAAGATGGCGTGTCGATCGCCGAGCGCCTCGAGCGCTTCGCACACGACGAGCAGCGCATCCTTCTCGACGTCAATGATACGGTGATGCCCGGACACCCAGCTGTCGGTGGAGGCGCTGACGTCCACCAGCAGTGCCACCGTCAACTCGCGGCGTCCGGCGCGCACATCCACGTAGAGCCGGTCCTCGACGACGACACCAGCGCGCGCGTCGGCCGCGGCATTGACGTATGCGGCAATGTCCAGTTCGGGGCCCTCAGGCTGACGTCCGATCCGGATGCGGAGCGGGCGCAGCCGCTCGAATCTCGTGCGGACCCGCCGCACGAGCCTGCCATGGCGCGCCAGCGCGCATTCGGCCCAGCCCGGGTCGCCAAGCGCGGGTGCAGTTTCGCGCACAATCGCGCCAGGCCGGCGGTACGTGCCGGAGCGGAAATCCCACTCGGGATACGCGATGCCGGTTCGTGTTGGCGCGAGCGCCGGGTGCCCCGCCGTTCGCGGCGGCTGGTCGCCGGCACGGAGGATCTCCTTGGCCAGGCCGGGCGTCCGGACGACACGCGCTTCCGGCAGTTCCGCGAGCGAGTCCCCCAACGCTTCCGGGTCCGCCTCGTCAGCTCGATCGGTCGGGCGCTGGAGGCCGAAGGGGTCCTCGACGCTCTCCTGTGGCTCGTCGGCGCGAATGACCCACGTCCCAGTCCCTTGGTCGTCTTCGTCGTCCTCCGCTTGCCGGATG
>JANPCT010000995.1:0-4936 GCA_031431095.1 Acidobacteriota bacterium
GACCCGCTTCCTCGTAGCCGACATATCCGGGAGGGGCGCCGATCAGGCGCGACACCGTGTGCTTCTCCTGGTACTCGGACATGTCGATCCGGATCATGGAGTGCTCGTCGTCGAACATGAATTCGGCGAGGGCGCGCGCCAGCTCGGTCTTGCCGACGCCGGTCGGGCCGAGGAAGATGAAGCTGCCCAGCGGCCGGTTCGGATCCTGCAACCCGGCGCGGGCGCGGCGGATGGCGCTGGCCACGGCGGCGATCGCCTCCTCCTGGCCGACGACGCGCTGGTGAAGGCGCAGCTCCATCTTCAGCAGCTTCTGGATCTCTCCCTCGAGCAGCCGGCTGACGGGGATGTGCGTCCAGCGAGCGACGATGCCGGCAACATCCTCCTCGTCCACTTCCTCCTTGAGCATCTTGTGATCGCGCTGAAGGTCGGCGAGCCGCGTTTCCTGTTCCTTGATGCGACGTTCGAGTTCGGGAAGCCGGCCGTACTGCAGCTCCGACGCCTTGGCGTAATCGCCGGCCTGCTGGACCCGCAACATCTCGGCGCGCACCTGCTCGAGTTCCTCCTTCAGCGTGCGCATCGACTGGATCGAGTCCTTCTCCTGATCCCAGTGAGCGGTCAGGCTGGTCTGCTCCTCTTTGAGATCGGCGAGCTCCTTTTCAAGCTTGCCGAGGCGGTCCTTCGACGCCTGGTCCTTTTCCTTGCGCAGCGCCTCTCGTTCGATCTCGAGCTGCATGATGCGGCGCTTCACTTCGTCGAGCTCGGCGGGCATCGAGTCGATCTCGGTGCGCAGCTTCGAGGCCGCTTCGTCGATCAGGTCGATCGCCTTGTCGGGCAGGAAGCGGTCGGTGATATAGCGCTGCGACAGCACGGCCGCAGCGACAAGCGCCGAGTCCTTGATCTTGACGCCGTGATGCACTTCGTAGCGCTCGCGCAGGCCGCGGAGGATGCTGATCGAGTCTTCGACGGTCGGCTCGCCGATCAGAACCGGCTGGAAGCGCCGCTCGAGCGCCGCGTCCTTTTCGATGTACTTGCGGTACTCGTCGAGGGTCGTCGCGCCGATGGTGTGCAGCTCGCCGCGCGCGAGCATCGGCTTGAGCATGTTGGCGGCGTCCATCGCCCCTTCCGCTGCGCCGGCGCCGACGACCGTGTGCAGTTCGTCGATGAAGAGCACGACCTGGCCTGCGGAATCCGCGACCTCTTTGAGGACGGCCTTCAGGCGCTCCTCGAACTCGCCGCGGTACTTCGCGCCGGCGACGAGCGCGCCCATGTCGAGGCCGACGATCTTCTTGTTCTTGAGCCCTTCGGGCACGTCCTGCCGGATGATGCGCTGGGCGAGCCCTTCGACGACGGCGGTCTTGCCGACACCGGGCTCGCCGATTAGCACGGGATTGTTCTTGGTGCGGCGCGACAGCACCTGGATGACGCGGCGGATTTCCTCGTCGCGGCCGATGACCGGGTCGAGCTTGCCCTTGCGCGCCAGCTCGGTGAGATCGCGCCCGTATTTCTCGAGCGACTGGTACGTGCCCTCGGGGTTCTGCGAGGTGACGCGCTGGCTGCCGCGGACGGAGGTCAGCGCCTGGAGAATCGCGTCCTTGGTCGCGCCGAACGTCTGCAGCAGGCGGGAGGCCGGCGCATTGCGGCCGGACTCGCCGGCCAGAGCGAGCAGGAGGTGCTCCGTGCTGACGTATTCGTCTTTCAGGCGCCGCGCTTCTGCCTCCGCCGCATTCGCGACCTGGCGCAGGCGGGCCGACAGCCCTGGCTGCGATCCTCCGTGGGCGCTTGGCAGCCTGCCCAGCTCCGCGCGCACCGCGGTGGCCGCAGCCGACGGGTCGGCATTCACCTTCCGGAGAATCTCCGGGACGATGCCGTTCTGCTGCTCGATCAGCGTGAGCAGCACGTGCTCCGGGGTGATCTCGGGATGCCCGTCGCGGTCGGCGAGTTGCTGCGCCGCGGCAATCGCTTCCTGCGCCTTCTCCGTGTATTTCTGCATGTTCATCGCTTTACGTCCTTGACTCTGTCTTCTTCACCGCTTCCCAGGCCTCGCGCTGGTCCTTGCTCAGGGCGCGCGGAAGCTGGAGATCGATGGTGGCGTAGAGGTCCCCCTTCGTATCCGCATGGCCGACGTGAGGCATGCCGTGTCCCTTGAGCCTGAAGACCTGTCCGGGCTGGGTGGTCTCGGGGACTTTCAAGCGAACGGAGCCTGTAATCGTCGGCACCTGCGCCTCTCCGCCGAGCACCGCCGTGGTGGCGGGCAGCGCGACCTTGACGTAGAGGTCGTCCCCCTTGCGCTCGAACACAGGATGGGGCTTGAGCCGCACGCGCAGAAACAGATCGCCTGAGGCGCCGCCGCTCGAACCGCCTTCTCCCTCTCCGGCGGCACGGACCCGCGAGCCGTCCTTGACGCCCGGTGGAATGCGAACGTCGATGCTGCGCGCGTGGCCGCCGAGCGTGATGGAGATCCGACGCATGGCGCCGTGATACGCCTCCTCGAGAGTCAGCTCCGCTTCGGACTCGACGTCTCTCCCTTTTTGACTGCGCGAGGCGCGGCCGCGTCCCCGCGCGTCGCCGCCGGCGCCGCCAAAGAAAGTCCGGAAGAAGTCGGAGAACGGATCGTCGCCGCCGCCCGCGAAGATGTCGCGCATCTCGTCTTCCGACATCGTCCGCGCGCCGCCGGGGCCGCCCATGTTGATGTTCCATGCGCCCCCTTCGCCGCCGAACCCGCCCCCGAACGGCGAGCCACCCGGATACGGCTGCCCTTGCTGCTGCGCCTGCTCGTACTGGCGCCAGTTGGCGCCGAGCTCGTCGTACTTCCGGCGCTTCTCGGGGTCCCCGAGCACTTCGTTGGCCTCGTTGATCTCCTTGAACTTGGTTTCCGCTCCCTTGTCGTTGGGATTCACGTCCGGATGGTGCTTGCGGGCAAGCTTCCGATAGGCCTGCTTGATCTCTTTGTCGGATGCCGTCTTCGGCACGCCCAGGATTGCGTAGTAGTCCTTGAAGTCCATCAGGCGGGTCCAGAGTTCATCCTGATAAAGTACTCCCGGCGCGCATGGACGTCCAGTTATCCGACTTCGTCACGATCGGCCTGCTCGTCCTTCTCGAAGGGCTGCTGAGCGCCGACAACGCCCTCGTACTTGCGCTGATGATCCTCGGTCTGCCGAGGCGGGACCAGAAGAAGGCGCTGAAGTACGGGGTGGTCGGGGCCTTTGCGTTTCGCACGCTCGCAACGCTGCTGGCTACTTACCTCATCCGCATCGAATGGGTGAAGCTGGCGGGTGGCGCCTACCTTCTCTATTTGTCCTATCAGCACTTCACGCGCGGCGGGGGAGCGGAGAGTCGGGGAAAGCCACAGCCGGCCCAGCCGTGGATGGGGCTGACGCCGTTATGGGGAACGGTCGTCAAGGTCGAGCTGGTGAACATCGCGTTCTCCGTTGACTCGATCCTGGTGGCGGTGGCGATGTCGAGCAAGATGTGGGTCGTGCTGACCGGCGGACTGCTCGGGATCGTGGCGATCCGGTTGGTGATCGGTCAGCTGCTGACGATCGTCCGCAAGTATCCGGCGATCGTCGACGGCGCGTTCATCATCATCGCCTGGGTCGGGCTCAAGCTGCTGCTCGAGTACCTGAACGCCGAAGGGTTGATCGAGCTGCACATCAACAAGTGGTTCTCCTTCGCGTTGATTGTCGTGATTTTCCTGGCGTCGTACGCATACGCGAGGAAGATCGGCCCGGCGCCGGAGCCCGAAGAAGATGGCCCGGCCGATGAGCTGTGGCAAGGGAAGTAGCCCTTACGAACCCGCGAGCTTGAGGTCGAGCACCTTTGCCGCCCCTTCGTCGAGCGTAAAGCGGGTCGCCTTCCTGCTGGCGCGGGCGAGCCACTCCGGATCGCTCCAGTCCCCCGACGCGACGTACTCGACGGCAATCGCGTAGTACGCGCCCGGCGGCAGGTTGGCGAACTTGAAGCGTCCTTCCTGATCGGGGCGCGACGAGGCGGTCCACCGCGTCAGCGGTACCGTCCACTTGGTTTTGTCTTCCGCGAACACGACGACGGTGTAATCCTTCAGGGCCTGGCCGCGGTCGTCAGTCACGGCGCCGTTGATGCTCGTCGGCTTGTCGGTCAGCTCGATTTCGAGCCCGCTGACATCGTCGCCCGGCTTGAACTCGACGCCCTTGTCGGTGATGTCTTCGCCGTTCAGGCGGACCTGCTTCAGCACCCAGCCTTTCGGCAGGTTAGTCACGCGGAAGACGCGCTGGCCGACCAGGCCTTCGACTTCGAAGGCGCCGGTGTCCTTGACGTTGGCGCCGCCAAACATCGCCATCGGGCTGCTGTCGGTGTCGACCGGCGGCGCGGTGACGCGCACGGCGGCGAGCCCCTCCGGCCTGGCGGACGCGCCGAAGGAGAGCGCGCCGGCGGCTTTGGCGCCGCGCGTGGCGACAACGACCATGCCGCTGATGTCTTCGCCGGCGACACTCACGCTCGCAACGGCGAATTCACGCTCCTGCTGCGCGGATGCCGGCTGCGGGCCGTCGTTCGTCCGGATTGTGAACGACATGTTGCCTCCCGCTGCCTGAACCATCCCGCCGAGCGACTGCACCTGCAGGGAATACTCGCCGGGAGTGACGCCGCTCAACGTGAAGGCGCCGTTGGCATCGGTGCGCGAGGTGCCGCCCGGCAGGAACTGCATCGCATCCTTCATCGCCGGCATCAGCATCACCATGGCGCCGGCCATCGGCTTGCCATCCGAGGCGACGGCGGTGCCGCTGATCCTGGCGAGTTTCACCGGCTGCAGCTGGATGTCGACGCTCCCGAGCTCCTGCGCCACCGCCAGCGTGACGCGCTGCGCTTCAGCGGGGGTCGGCGTCGAGGGGTAGTACGTGGCCGCGTAGCCGGAATTCTGGTTCGATCCGGTCGGCCCGCCGGGGCCGCCGCCGATCATGTC
>JANPCT010000996.1:0-4326 GCA_031431095.1 Acidobacteriota bacterium
AATACCGCTCCCTGCGCACCCGGGTGAAGAGCGCTGAACACGGCCGCGCGGTGCGGACGATCATCGTCACCAGCCCCGACAAGGGAGACGGCAAGAGCCTCACCGCCGCGAACCTCGCGCTCACGATGGCCCAGGAGCCCCAGCAGCGGGTGCTCCTGATCGATGCCGATCTGCGGCGCGCCTCCATCCACCGTCTGTTCGGCATCGCAGAGACGCCGGGTCTGACCGACGTCCTTATGGGCGGCGCGTCGATCGACGACGCGCTGGTGAGCATTGCGGATCATCATCTGACGGTGCTGCCGTCCGGAATCATTCCGATGCACCCCGGAGAACTCCTCGGCTCGGCTGCCATGCGGCGCGTGATCGACACGCTGCGCACCCGCTTCGATCGGATCCTCATCGACATGCCGCCCATCGCGCCGCTGGCCGACGTGGCGATCGCCTCGGCGATGGCGGACGGCATCCTGGTCATCGTGCGCGCCGGCAAGACGACCAAGCCGGCGATCGAGCGGGCGCTCTCCGGGCTGGACATGAGCAAGGTGCTCGGCCTGGTCCTCAACGATGCGGGCGATGCCGCGGCCGCCTACGGCTACACGGCCGACGGCTACGTCGCGCGATAGGAAGTCAGGTCCGGGACCATGCAACTGTTCAATCGGCAGGTGTCGACGCGGAGTCTGACGGTCTTCACCGGGGAGATGGTGCTGATCTTCGGCTCGGTTGCGCTCGCGGCCTCCCTGCAGAGCACGCCGGACCTGTCGTCGAATCTCTGGAAGGTGCTGCTCATTACGCTGGTCTGCCAGACCAGCCTCTATTTCAATGACTTCTACGATCTGACGCTCGTGCATTCGAACCGCGAGCTCGTCGTCCGCTTGCTCCAGGCCACTGGCGCCGCGTCGATCGTGCTCGCCGCGTTGTACTTCCTGCAGCCGAACCTGATGATCGGCAACGGCACGTTCGTGTCCGCGCTGTTCGTGTTCCTCGTCGCGATTCTCGGCTGGCGCCTTCTCTTCAACCAGGTCAGCGGCTCGATGCGGCTGCAGGAGCGCGTGCTGTTCGTCGGCACCGGCGAAACGGCGCGCAAAGTGGCGCGGCAGATTCTCGATCAGCAGGACTTCGCCTACCGGATCATCGGCTTCATCGACGAAGACGCCTCGCGGATTGGGGAGCGCATCGTCAATCCGGCGATCGTCGGCACGCCGGCGGACATCGACCGGTTGATCGCCGAGCACAGCATCGATCGCATCGTCGTCGGCATGTCGGATCGGCGCGGCCGGCTGCCGATTCAAGAGCTGCTCCGCGCCAAGATGGCCGGCATCTGTGTCGAGGAGGCGACGACCACCTACGAGCGCGTCACCGGCAAGATCCTCATCGACGATCTGCGGCCGTCGTGGCTGATCTTCTCCGATGGCTTCCGCGTCTCGCGGGCCACGCGGTTGATGAAGCGGACGATCGACCTGGTCTTCTCGGCAGCGCTCGCGGTATTGACGCTGCCGCTCATGGTGATCACGGCGCTCCTAGTGATGATCGAGGACGGCCGTCCGGTGTTCTACCGGCAGGAACGCGTCGGTGAAAACGGCCGGACCTTCACCCTGGCGAAGTTCCGCTCGATGCGCAAGGACGCCGAGAAGGGCGGCAAGCCGATCTGGGCGACGGACGGCGACGACCGCGTCACGCGGATTGGCCTGTTCATCCGCAAGACCCGGCTCGACGAGCTGCCGCAGTTGTGGAACGTGGTCCGCGGCGACATGAGCTTCGTCGGGCCGCGGCCCGAGCGCCCGTTCTTCGTCGAACAGCTGTCGCGCGAGATCCCGCTCTACCCGCAGCGTCACTCGGTCAAACCGGGGCTGACCGGCTGGGCACAGGTCAAATACCGCTACGGCTCCTCGCTCGACGATGCGATGGAGAAGCTGCGCTACGACCTCTACTACATCAAGCATCTGTCGGTCGTGTTCGATCTGACGATCGTCTTCGACACGGTGAAGGTCGTGCTTTTTCGCAAAGGTGCTGCGTGAAGGACGCCGCCTGGGTGGCGCAGGAGGATCGGCCGCTCCGCACGATCTTCCGCAACGTCGCCACCCGCTACCTCTCGGTCGCCGCCGAGATGGGCATCGGCCTGATCACTCTCCCCTTCAACCTGGGTCACCTCGGCACGGAGGCGTACGGCCTCTGGATGCTCACGGCGGGCGTCACGATTCACTTCTCGATCCTGGATCTCGGCTACGGCGGCGCGATGGTCAAGTTCGTCGCGCAGTACCGCGCCCACAAGGACACCCGGGCGCTGAACGAAATCGCCAGCACCCTGTTCTTCATGTTCGCGGGGTTCGGCCTGCTCGCCTATCTGATCATCCTGGGCCTCGCCTTCAACCTGGACCACGTCTTCCGCATCAGCGCGGCCCAGGCCGAGGTCGGCAAGTGGATCCTGATCATCATCGGCGTCAACGTCGCCATCAATTTTCCCTTCTCGGTCTACGGCGGCATCAGCAGCGGCTTCCAGCGTTACGACATCAACAACATCGTGGCGATCGTCAGCAACCTGATCGTCGCCGCGGTGAACATCGGCGTGCTGTTGGCGGGCCACGGCCTCATCACGCTCGTGGCCTCGACCACCGCCGTGCGCGTCCTGACCTATTTCCTGTACCGGCGCAACGCCTACACGGTCTTCCCCGCCCTGGACATCCGGCCGTCGTACTTCCGGCGCGACCGGCTGCGCGAAGTGACCGGCTTCAGCGTGTATTCGTCGATCATCGACTGGGCGAACAAGCTGAATTACGAGCTCGACGAGGTCGTCATCGGGATCTTTCTCGGCGCCGGACCGGTCGCCGTCTGGGCCGTCGCGGACCGCATCATTTCCGGCACGCAGCGACTCACCAACCAGGGCAATGCGGTGTTGTTTCCGGTCGTGGTCGATTCCGACGCGACGCAACAGGTCGGGCGCCTTCAGCGCGTGCTGATTGAAGGGACGCGCCTGTCGCTCGCCACGGTCGTGCCGGTGGCGCTCGTGCTCGTGGTCCTGGCGGAGCCGCTGATTCGCGCCTGGATTCGGCGGCCCGAGATCCTTCCCGCAGCTCCCATTATCCAAATTCTCGGTTTTGCGGTCGCGCTGCGTGTCGGCAACGCCACCAGCACCACCATCCTCAAGGGCGCCGGCGAGGTCAAACGCGTCGCCATGGTCAACATCTGGACGGGGTTGGTGAACCTCGCCCTCAGCGCCGCGCTGATCGGACCTTTTGGGCTACCCGGGGTTGCCATCGGCACGTTGATTCCAATTGCCTTCTCCTCGATTTTCATCCTCTTCCCGGCGGCATGCCGGCGTGTCGGCGTGCCGGTGCTGCCGGCGGCGCGTAAGGCGGTGTGGCCGGCGACGTGGCCGGCGCTGGTGGTCGGCGCCCTGCTGTTCGTGTCGCGTCACTACACGCCCGATGGGTTGAAATTCGTGGCCCTCGAAGCCGCGGCCGCGGGTTCGCTGTATCTGGGGCTGTTCGTCGCCGCCCTGGGACGCCGCGATCGGCAGCAGTACACCGCCAAATTCCGGGAACTGACGGGACGTAAACGTGACCTCGCACCGGCGACATAGAGAAATGAAGGGCGTGATTCTCGCGGCGGGCAAGGGTTCCCGCCTGAACGACACGGCGGGCGATAAGCCAAAATGTCTCGTCGAGGCGGGTGGGGTGACGCTCGTCCAGCGTCAGATTCGGACGCTCGAGGCGGCCGGGATTGAAGATATCGCGGTGGTCGTTGGCTGCCAGGCCGACCGCGTACGGGACGCATGCGGCCCGGGGGTCGAGTACGTCGAAAACGCCCGTTTTGCGGAAACCAACAGCCTCTATTCGCTGTGGACGGCACGAGCTCTGCTTTACGACGGCTTCGTGGTCCTGAATTGTGACGTGCTGTTCCATCCGGGGATGCTGAATGACCTTCTGGCGACACCCCAGGACGCGGCATTACTCATGGAACCGCGGAAGCCGGGCGACGCGCCCTTTGGCGACGAAGAGATGAAGGTGAAGGTCCGGTCCGGACGGGTCGTCGACATGTCGAAGACGATGGCCTCGGCGGAGGCGGACGGCGAGAACGTCGGCATCGTGAAATTCGGTCCGCGGAGCGCCCCCCAACTGGTCGCGATCCTCGACCGCATTGTCACGGCCGGCGGTCTGCGCGACTGGGCGCCCCGGGCGTTCCGCGAGTTCGCGCAGGATCTGCCGCTTCACGCCATCGACACCGGCGGACGGCCGTGGATCGAGATCGACTTCCCGGAGGACTACCACCGCGCGATCCACGACATCCTGCCGGCCATCGACAATGCGGTGAGTGTTCCGGTCACCCTGTCGG
>JANPCT010000997.1:0-2663 GCA_031431095.1 Acidobacteriota bacterium
GGATCTCTTCTTCATTGCCGGCCCGGCACTCGACTGGTTGCTCACAAGAGGCGCGAGGTTCCGGCTGGCTGCCGACTGGAAGGGTCCCGTCGCCGCCGCAGCCGCCTTCGCCGCCGTGTTCAGTCCCCAACTCGCCACCTATGCGATCCTCAACGGTCACATCGGGCCGCACGCCTCGGTCGGGCACAAGATGAACTGGACCGCTCCGCACGCGCTGCAGGTACTGTTCTCGCCGGAGCACGGGTTCTTCATCTGGACGCCGCTGGCGCTGCTCGCGCTGGCTGGGATCGCGTGGCTCTGGCGCGCGGCCGGGCCGGCAGCGGCCGAACCGAATGCCAGCCTTCCCGGACGGCGTGGCACGTCGAGCCTTGCGGATCGGAAGCAGATCGGCGCATGCCTCGTGCTGATGCTGGCGCTGCAGGTTTACGTCGGCGGCAGCGTCGAATCGTGGACGGTGGCGGGAGCGTACGGACAGCGGCGGTTCATCGCGCTGACCGCGATCATGGTCATCGGCTATGCCGCGCTCCAGGCGCAGGTCCGAGTCTCGTCGCGGCAGGTGCGCCTCCTCTTTGCCTTCGTCAGCATCGTTGCGGTGTACTGGAACCTGGCGCTGATCGCCGAGTTCTCGACCGGACTGATGGACCGCCAGCGGCTCGAGCCGCGCAGGAATGCGTTCGACGCCTTCGTCACGCTGCCGCGGCTGGCGCCTTCGCTGGCCTACCGCTATCTGTTCGATCGGGCATCCTTCTACAAGCATGGTTCCTGATCCACACCCGGGCTGCGCACAAACGCCACTAAGATCACTAAGATCGCAGGGAGCCTCCGGCCGTCTCTGGAGCCCATGTGACGCCGTGATGAGCCGCCGACGCTGACCAAGGTGCGAATCCTCTACCTCGCCGATATCCGGTTCCCGCTCGAGCGCGCCAACGGCATCCAGTCGATGGCGACATGCCACGCGCTCGCGTCGCGCGGCCACGAAGTGACGCTGGTGGTGCGTCCTGATTCGCACGCGCCGGCGCGGGATCCGTACGTGTTTTACGGGCTGCCGCGGATCCCCTCGCTGCGGATTGAGGTGGCGCCGATTGCCGGACCCGCGGCGTCGCGGCGGATCGGATATCTGACGTTCGCGATCGGGCGGTCGATGGGACGGACGCGTCAGGATCTCGTTTTCACGCGCGACCTCGGCCTGGCATCGCTGCTGCTCCGCCTCCCGGCATCGATGCGTCCGCCAGTGGTCTACGAAGCGCACGGCGTTGCCGCGGACGTCGCCGCCGCCTTACCGGCGCTACTGACTGGCGGGGCCGCGGCCTCACCCGCGAAGCTGCGACGGCTCTCCCGGCGCGAGGCGCAGGTGTGGAAGAGGGCGGACGCCTATGTCTGCATCACCGACGGCTTGCGCCAGGAACTCGAGCGTCGCTTCGGGTCGAGGCCGCAAGTTGCCGTCGTGCCGGACGGCGCCAGGGTCGCGGAAGTGGCGCCTCCGCCCGCTGCAGAACTCCAGGAACAGGATCGCGCCCCATTCACGATCGGCTATGCCGGGCATCTCTATCCATGGAAAGGCGTCGACCTCGTCATCGAGGCAGTGGCCGCAGTGCAGGAGAGCCGCGGATTGATCATCGGAGGACACGACAAGGAGCCGGACCTCGCCCGGGTCAAGGCCTTTGCCGCCGAGCTGAACTGTCTGCTGCGCGTGACGTTCACGGGGCTGCTGCCGCCTCCCGACGTAGCCGCGCGCTTGCGCGAGGCGCACCTGCTCGCCCTGCCGAATCCCGCTTCCGCGATCTCGAGCAGCTTCACGTCGCCGTTGAAGCTGTTCGAATACATGGCAGCGGGCAAGCCGATCGTCGCCAGCGACCTGCCGTCGCTGCGCGAGGTGCTGCGCGACGGAGAGAATGCGCTGCTGGTGGAACCGGGCAATCCGCAGGCGCTCACCGCCGCCATCGTCCGCATCAAGGACGATCCATCACTCGGAGACCGGCTCGCGCGTCAGGCGCTGCAGGACGTCCGGGAGTTCACGTGGGCGCGCCGCGCCGAGCGCCTCGAAACGCTCTTCGCCGTCACCATGGGGCGCGCATGATCTCGGAGCGGCTGCTGGCGCTGGTGCGTTGTCCGGCATGCCATGGCACGTTGAGCGGCAGTCCGTCGGCGCTCGCCTGCGGCTCGTGCGGCAAGGAATACGGCGGCCCCTCGCCGGACTTCCTGGACCTGCGCCCGCACGAGACGTTCGAAGAGCGGACCAAGTACCTCGACGAAGCGCTGCATGCCGACGCGCGGCACGAACGTGTCTCGCCACCGCTGCTCGGCTCGAAGATCCGCAACGACATGCTGCGCGCGTTTCTCGCGCCGGGTCCGTCCGATCTCGTCGTCGATCTCGGCTGCGGCAGCGGCCGCGCCCTGCTGTGGAACCGCGACTGGCAGGCGCAGGCCGTCGGCATCGACATCAGCCCGTTTTTCGCGCGCGAGTCGCGCCGCCAGGTGGACCTGCTGCTCGGCGACTTGCGCCGGCTGCCATTCGCGGACGGCACGTTCACGAAGGGCTACTCGCTCGACGTCCTCGAGCATCTGTCCCCCGACGCCTTGCAGGGCATGCTGCGCGAGGCCGCGCGCGTCCTCGCGCCGGGCGGCACGCTCTTCGTCTACACGCACGTCCGCAAGAACGCGCG
>JANPCT010000998.1:0-4684 GCA_031431095.1 Acidobacteriota bacterium
GTCCAGAACCGCCCGCCGTGTCTCAGCGGTCATTTCTCACCCGTCACAATGGTCGCCCCGACTGGCGGCGTGTTTGCAGCAATCAATGGCATGAATGGCAACCGTGAAGAACTCGCGCAGCTCTACAAAATGATCGACGACCTCGAGACCGCGATGTTGACCACACGCCGGCGTGATGGTCACCTGGTGTCGCGCGCCATGGCCAACCAGAAGCGCGCGCCGGGGGCCGACCTGTGGTTCGTCACCTCATCTGATACCGGCAAGCTCGACGATCTCGAGGCGGACCCGCACGTCAACCTCGCCTACTACAAGGACCGCACACGGGAGTGGATCTCGATCGCCGGGCTCGCCAAAGTGTCGAGCGACCGCGATACGATCAAGCAACTCTACGCGCCCGATTGGAAGGCCTGGTTCAATGACGGCAACGACCCCCGCGCCGGGACGCCCGACGACCCCAAGATCGTCTTGATCGGCATCGACGTGCATTCAGCCGTGTTCCTCGAGGTCAACAAGCCGCAACCGGTCGTCCTCTACGAGATCGCCAAGGGCTGGATTACCGGCGCGAAGCCGGACATCGGCGAGATTCACAAGGTGTAGTACTAAGGGCTTGGTGCGCAGGGCCGAGTGCGCAGGGCCCAGTGCTTAATGCCTTGGTGCCGTAGTGCTCATTGAGCGTGCGCCTGCAGTGCTGGCGATCAAAGCGCGACGATCGTCACGCCGGCGTTCCGCGAATCGAGGCGGAACGACCGGACGGGTGGCAACTGCGCCAGACGTTTGTGGACGGCGGCCTTGACCACGCCACCGCTGCGGCCGTGGATGACGCGGGCCTCAGCTGCGCCGGCGAGAATCGCGTCGTTCAAAAACCCGTCGAGGGCGTCGAGCGCTTCTGCGGCAGTGTGTCCGTGCAGGTCGAGTGATGGTGCGCGTCCGGACGGCGGCGCGGTAAAATCCTGGTGCGCCATCGCCGCCTGCCGCGTGGGCGATATGCGGGCTGCTGCGGCAGGCTGCACCTGTTTCCCGTCCACGACGAGCGGCCGTCCCTTGATCTCCACGAGATAACGACCGTTGTTGCGCGCTTCGCGGACCGTGCCGCTGCCAAGGCCGTCGACATGGACGCGATCTCCGGGGGCGAAACTGCTCATCTAGTCCCGCGTGCGGTCCATCTCTCATTATCAGGTGGAAGGCGGGGTCGGACGCGAACAGTCTCGGCATGGAGGCTTATTTCGGACCCATTCCCACCGCCCTCGATCAAGTAACCACTGCCCCCTGCGCCGCCTCCGCAACGATCTCGAGCGATTTCACCCGCGCGGCATGATCGTAAATGTGCGACACGATCATCAGCTCGTCGGGACGCATGCGCTCGACGAATGCGCGCATGCCGGTGTTGATGGTTTCCGTCGCCCCCACCATCGAGATCGACTGCAGCCCCTCGATCGCGGCCGGATCGAACGATACGACCTCCCGTTCCCAGTCGCGGCTCGGCGGCGGCAGCGCGATCGGCTTGCCGGCGCGCAGGCTGGCAAACGACTGCCGGCCTGACGTCGCCAGCATCCTTGCGGCGTCATCGGTATCGGCGGCGACAATGTTGACGCCGAGGATCACGTACGGCCGATCGATCTGCGCAACCGGCGACACTTTGAAGCGCGCGCGGTAGATGTCCACCGCCGGAATCAATTGTGCGGCCGCGAAGTGCGACGCGAACGCAAACGGCAGCCCGAGCGCGGCGGCCACCTGGGCGCCGAAAAGGCTGGATCCGAGGATGTAGATCGGCACTTGCAGTCCGGAGCCCGGCACCGCTCTCACTGCTTGCCCGTCCTCCGGCTGGAAATACGACAGCAGCTCCAGCACGTCCTGCGGAAATGCTTCCGGGTCGGTGGCAAGCGTGCGGCGCAGCGCATGTGCTGTGCGCTGATCCGTGCCGGGCGCGCGGCCGAGGCCGAGGTCGATGCGTCCGGGAAACAGTGACTCCAGTGTGCCGAACTGCTCGGCAATGACGAGCGGTGCGTGATTGGGAAGCATGATGCCGCCGGCGCCGACGCGGATGGTCCGCGTTGCGCCCGCGACCTGGCCGATCACCACCGCCGTCGCCGCACTGGCAATGCCGGGCATGTTGTGATGTTCCGCAACCCAGAACCGCCGATAGGCCAGCCGCTCGGCGTGCCGCGCCAGATCGACGGTGTTCCGCAGCGCATCGGCGGCGCTGCCGCCCTGCGTGATGGGTGCGAGGTCGAGGACGGAGATGGAAAGCATCTCCTCGATATGCTCTAAGCGCGATTCAATTCGGGAAGGAGACGGCGCGTCAGACCGCCTCCCTGCTCATCCGCGGAGTCGATCTCTCCGGCCTCGACGAATTCGGATCGAAACAACTCGATCGTGGTCTGGCCCACCCGCATGGTGTCGTAGTAGGCATAGCCGGCGACGCCCGCGGCCCCGACAACGGGAAGCCATCGCGACAGCCCTCGGCCGGCAATCCGCCGCGCCACCGGCAAGCCGACCTTGCGGACCGCCACGGTAATCGCGTGCGCCGGCGCCTTCTCGATGAGGACACGCTCGCCCATGCGCACGACCATTCCGCGCACCGTGTGGGCCGCAGCATGGCGGAAGAGGCAGTACACCATCTGCTGTTGTCCGAGAAATGACGTCTTGCCGAACGCCCCCGCGATGTCCGCGACCATCTGCGACTGGATCTTCCACACCATGGTCAGGTCGGGGATGATGGTGAGCCATCCGACCGGTCCCGGCGGCAGGGACAACGAGCCCGACACCGTCGCGGTCTTCAGCGCCGCGGCACGCGCGATCACGCGCGCGCGCGTCACGGGACTGGAGCCGCGCGGCTCACGCGTCTCCGGGATGCGCGACAGGATCCCCATGATCGCGCGCTGAACGAGAGCGGGAACGTCGGCCATCGCTGACTACTCCGGCTTCGCTTTGAGCTTTGGCTCGTTGTCGCCGATGAATGTCCGGATCTCGTCTGCCATGGCCAGGAGCTTCGACCACTGCTCTTTGTAGAGAGTGACGGGGAAGCGGCCGAGACCGTAAACGGAGACGCCCCCTTTCTCGCTCACCTTGAGACTGACGCTGCGGCCGCGCTGGGACTTGAGCTGCTCGTTCTCGGCCTTCAGACGCTCCAGCTCGGCTTTGAGATCTTCATCTGACATCAGCTGATTGTACGCGCAGACACCGGCGTGGTGCGGTTGCCAACCGAGTGCGCCGGCTCTGAGCCGCGATTCGTCAGGTCGGTGTCGGGCAGTTCGAGCAGTGGAATCGGCGGCCGCCCGCCACAATCGCCGCGGTCCGCGCGAGCGCTTCACACCAACAGTGTTTTTCCGGGGCCATCGGGTGACACGTCGTCGCGCAGCGCGCGCTCGGCGATCCGCTGCAGAAGGCCGCGGAACAGCAGGCTGTGAAGCGGAACCAGCGCCAGCCAGTAGGCCCGCCCGGTGAGCCCGCGCGGATCGAAGGTCGCGGTCTGGCGAATGCGCGAATGCGTGCCGTTGTCGAGCGGCGTCACCTCGAACTCGAGCCAGCCACGACCCGGCAGCTTCCAATCCGACGACAGCCGCAGCCGCCGATCCGGCTCGAACGACTCGACCGTCCAGCCGTCGATCACATCCCCGGTGGCGCAGGCGTCCGGGTCCGTGCGGCCGCGCCGCATCCCCACGCCGCCGACGCGGTCGTCCATCCAGCCGCGGATGCGCCACAGCAGGTTGAGGAAGTACCACCCGCTGGCGCCGCCGATCCTTCGAATCGGCGCAAAGGCGCGGCTTGGCGGCACCGCCACGTCGGTGACGCGCGTATCCACCCGCAGGCGCGCCGCCGCCCCTTCGGCGATCGCGGTGGCCAGGGCGTCACGCAGCGGCGTCGGCGGGATCGAGAACCACTCCCGCGCGTCGGGCGAGCGGACGATGGTGGAGTTGCGCAGGCCTTCCACGAGCGCCCGGCCGATGCGCGATTGTGATGGTGTGACGAGCGCGAGCCACAATCCGGACAGATGCGGCGTGAGGATCGGGACGGGCACCAGGAACCGGCGCAGGCCCCGCAGCGCCGCGTACTCGCGCATCATGTCGCCGTACGACACGACGTCGGCGCCGCCGATGTCGAACGTCCGGCTGGACAGGAGCGGCAGATCGAGCGCGGCGGCCAGGTAAGCCACGACATCCTCGATCGCAATGGGCTGGGTGCGCGTCTCGACCCAGCGCGGGCAGATCATGACGGGCAGCCGTTCGACCAGCGCCTGGATCATCATGAACGACAGGCTGCCGGCGCCGATGACGATCGAGGCGCGGAACTCGATGACGGGGACGCCGCTCGCGCGCAGCACCTCACCCGTCTCGGCGCGACTCTTCAGGTGCGCCGAGAGCGTGCCGGTATCGTCGGCGAGGCCCCCGAGATAAATGATGCGGCGTACGCCCGCGCGCGCGGCGGCGCGGCCGAAGTTGTCGGCAGCGCGGCGATCCGCCTCGGCGAAATCCGACGCGGCGGCCATCGAGTGGACGAGATCGTAGGCGGCCTTGATGCCGGACAGTGCGCGATCCAGCGACGCCTCGTCGAGGCAGTCGCCCTGCACCACCTCGGTGGTTGCGGCCATTGCACGGAGCTGTGCCGGCTGCCGGGCCATGCAGCGAACCGGACGGGCGGGCTCTTTGTTAAGTGGAATATTTGGGGCGCCGCCGGGGCCCCGTGG
>JANPCT010000999.1:0-1664 GCA_031431095.1 Acidobacteriota bacterium
GGATCGCCTCAAGGTCTTTGCTCGAGAGTCGGATGTTCAATCGGCGGTCGCGTAGCTGACATACGCTTCAGCTTGAGTTCCCTCTCAAACCTGGTACCAATACCCGGGTCTCTGGCGATCAGCAGACAGCAAACGAGTCAACCGACACTGGTCCGGGGCCTTTTCATGACGCGATCACATCTCCTTCTCTGCTGCGTGTCGGCCATGCTCCTCCTGCCTGGCACGTCCGACGCGGCAGGGCTGTACCGATACAACTTCGACAACGGCACGAGCGGCAGCTGGACGGCCTCCGACCCCAGCTGGACGATCTGCCGGACGGTCACCACCGGCACGCCGGAGTATTGCCAGAACGATACGACCGCGGCACTGGCGACCACATCGTTCGATGGCGACCTGGCCTGGGCCGACTACTCGGTCGAGGCCGATGTGAAGCTCTATAACTACGAGTCAGGCGAGATTGGCATCATCGGACGCGCGCAAGACGCGTCTCATTACTATCGGCTGTCGCTGAAGAGCGAGCCGGCGACGGGAGCCAGGATGTGGTGGCTCTCGAAAATCGACGGCGGCAGCGTGACCCTGATCGCGTCCGGCTCGCAGTATTTCCAGAGCGGCTACTACTATCGCCTCAAACTCACCTTTTCCAAGCACCACATCGAGGCGTCTGTCTCGGTCGATCAGGGACGGACCTTCAATACGATGGGCTTTGCCGACGACACGCGGTACCGGGCTGGAAAGATCGGCCTGATGACTTCCAACACGCGGGCCGCCTTCGACAACGTAGCGGTGAACACGCTGGGTGCCGCCAATACCCGTCGCTTCGGCCACATCGTCTTCATGACGCTCGAGAATCAGAACTACACGAGCCTGATCGGAAACCCGAACATGCCGTATCTGAATTCGCTTCTCAATCGAGGAGCATTGCTCACGAACTTCTACGCCAACTTCCATCCGTCGCAGCCCGACTACTTCGCGCTGACCACCGGACAGAGTTTCTACACGAAAGAGGGGCCTCTTCCGGCAGGCACGAAGCACGTCGTGAATGCGCTGGCGACCGTGAACAAGACCTGGAAGGGCTACTACGCCGACCTGACGACTCACGAAGCCGTGTTCAGATACTTTCCCGAGATCTGGCAGAACCCGACCGAGCTCGCCAGGATCGTGCCGATCTTTCCGGATTTCATGCGCGACGTGACGGCCGGCGCGCTTCCGAGTTACTCGATCATTCACGATCGCCCCGAGATCAATGGGCACGACTGCCCCGGTGCCGGCCTCTGCATGGGGCCGGTGGACGACCGCCTCAAAGAGACCATCGACTCCTACCTGAACGCTCCCTCGTTCGTCGCGAACAACGATCTGCTGATCGTCATGTTCGACGAGGCGGCGCTGACCGATGCAACGTGCAGCGGCGGGACGACGATCCCGCTGACGGAAGCCGCGCGGCTGCGCGGCGGCTGGACCTGCGGCGGCCGGACGGTGGTGCTGTTTCTGGGCCCCAGCGTGAAGCCGGGATATCAATCGACCACGCTCTATCACTTCGAGGCGTTCCTGCGGCTGTCCCTCGAAGGCCTCGGGGTCACCGACGCACTCCCTGGCGCGTCGGCATTTGCGCCCAACATGGACGAGTTGTTCGAAGACCTCCCGCCGGTCGACACGACGCCGCCGAC
>JANPCT010001000.1:0-2618 GCA_031431095.1 Acidobacteriota bacterium
TTTCGGCGGCCGCGAATGTGTTCTCCCCGTTGCGCTGCAGTTGCCCGATCGAGAGTTCGCCCGAAGAGGGCGGCAGCTCGCTGTCGTAGGTGTCGAACCCCTGGCCGACGCCCGTCGCGGCGCGCAGCACGTACGCTGAAACAAAGCCCGCGGTCGGCCAGCCGCGGTCGTGAAACGCGCGCTGCAGGAACCATTGGCCGGGCTTGACGGTGAAGCCGATGTTGTCGCGCACCCCATGCTGAAACGGCAGCTCGCCGGAGAGGATGCTGGCGTGGGCCGGCAGCGTCTGGGGCGCGTGCGTGTAGGCCTGGTCGAAAGTCGTTCCGGCCGCCGCGAGCGCGTCGATATTCGGCGTGCGCACTTTCGTGTAGCCGTAGGCCGGCAAGTGGTCGGCCCGCAGAGTGTCGATCGAGATGAGGATTACCGGCCCGTTGGCGGGAGAGAGCGATCCAAATCTGGTCCGGTATACGGCCCACGCGCCGATCACCAGCGCCACGAACACAACCAGGAGTGCGAAGAAACCGCTGCGCCTTTGTGCCTTCGTGACCTTCGTGCGTGACTCGTCGGGTCGTCTCGTCCTTTTCATCGTCCCAGGAGCTTGTTCACTCTCGTGATATCGGGTCCATACTGCGCCGGGGGCGCTTCCCGGACAAATCGCTCGAGATACGGCCGGGCCTCGTCGCGCCGGCCCGCGGCGTCGAGCTCCATGCCGAGATTGAAGAGCGCGTCGAAGTCCTTCGGCGCCAGTGACACCGCACGCTTCCAGTGCGCGAAGGCCTCGTCACGAGCGCCGGTCTTCATCGCGACGACGCCGAGCCCGTTGTGGGCCCGCGCGGATCGGGGATCGATTGCCACTGCCTGCGTGAGGGCGCGCCGCGCGGCGGGCATGTTGCCCAGTTGCATCTCCAGCGTGCCGATATTCTCGAGCGCCTGGACGTTCGACGGATTTTCGTCGACGGCGCGGCGGAAGGCTGCCGCCGATCGTTCGACCTGCCCTCCGCGCGCGTAGGCGATCCCCAGCGCGTTCAGCGCGTCCGGATCCGCCGGCTTCTGCGCGGCGAGCGGCTCGAGCAGCGCGATTGCGTCAGCCGGCCGTCCGGCCTCGGCGAGATAGGATCCCAGCTGCGTCGTCATTCCCGGCTCCGCGGCGTTGGCGCGGAAGGCGCGTTCGAGGGTGTGGATGGCACTGCGCGCGTCGCCATTCTGCCACTGGAGAAAGGCCAGGTTGCGATAACCAATCGCCATGGTCGGACGCCGCTGGATGATTCGCTCGTAAATCTGCAGGGCTTCATCGCGGCGCCCGTGCTGCCAGGCTTCAATCCCCTGCTGAATCCAGCGATCGAGCTCCATCAGATTCTTCGGATCGTCGTCTTCCGTGTACTTCGCCTTGCGCGGCGCGCTGCCCGATGTATAGCCGAGCGACTGCAACGTCGCGGCGACCTCGGGAGACTCAGCGAACCGCTCGCCGGGCAGCGCCGCGTGGAAATCCCGCAACCTGAGATCCAGGACGCGGCGACGATCTGCGCGCCGGTCCGCGAGATTCGTTTCTTCTCTGGGATCGGCGGCCAGATCGTAGAGCTCTGCTGCGGGCAGCTCGATGTACTTCTCACGCCCGAGAACGACGCCCTGGAGGGGTGCCCAGCCGCGGTTGAGCATGGCCGACATTGCCTCGAAGTAGGACGACACGTCCTCATCCGGCGGCCGCGCCGCACCTGGCAGCAATGAACGTCCGGGCAGCGACGGCGGCGCGGCGGCGCCCAACGCGTCGAGAAGGGTCGGGACGAGATCGACGTGTCGGGCGGGGTAATGCGACACGATCCCTGAACCCGCCGGCATCGTGCTTGTCAGCTGCGCCATGATCAGCGGGACGCGCAGCGTCGTCTCGTAGGCGAGGAGCCCGTGGGTCAGCTCGCCGTGATCGCCGAGCCCTTCCCCATGGTCCGCTGTCACCAGCACGAGCGTGGGACGCGAGGAATGGCGGGCGGCATCGAGAAGTGGACCGAGCGCCTTGTCCACGTACGCGACCTCACCGTCATACGGCCGGCCGGCATACTCGCTGTCGAATGGCGGCGGTGGCGCGTATGGGGCGTGCGGGTCGAAGACGTGAACCCACGCGAACCAGCGTCGATCACGGGTGCCGATCCACTGCAGCGCGGCGTCCACGACCTCGCCAGCGGGGCGTTCGGCCAGCGCGAAGTCAGAAGTGTTCCCGCTTCGGCCGAAGTTGTCGTCGTAGACGTCGAAGCCGCCATCAAGGCCGAAGCGCCGCTCCAGCGGAACGGCGCCGACGAACGCGCCGGTGTCGAACCCCTGGGCCTTCAGCATCGTGGCGATGGTGGGCACGCCGGACTTGAGGCGGTAGCCGCTGTGATCGCGGACGCCGTTCTCGTAAGGATAGGTGCCGGTGAGGATACTCGCGTGCGATGGGCGCGTCAGCACGGCGTGCGCGTGCGCGAAATCGAATCGCGTTCCGTGTGCTGCTAGCGTGTCGAGGTTCGGCGTTCGCGCCGCACCCCCATAGCTGCCGAGTGCGTCAGCGCGAAGCGTGTCGATCGTGATGAGCAGCAGGTTCTGATCGGACTTGCGCTGCAGGACCGTGTCCGCATGGCGGCCGGCTA
>JANPCT010001001.1:0-17067 GCA_031431095.1 Acidobacteriota bacterium
CGTGGCGCCGCTCGCGCGCCACCTCCGGCCTGCCGCGGTCGCGTGGGAGCGCGAGGCGCGCCCCTACGTGGGCGGCGACCCTTTCTCCTACCTGAAGTACGCGCGCGAAATGACGTCGTTCTACCAGCCCCACGTGCGCGAGCCGGTGTTCCTCGCGACCACGCGGTTCGGGCTGTGGCTGCTCGATGACCAGGACGCCGGCGTCAGCCTCGCATCCGCCGCCGCGTCGGTGATCGCGATCTTTGCGACCTGCCTGCTTGGCGCGGCACTGATCTCGCCGCTCGGCGGGCTCATTGCCGGCGCGCTGATGGCCGTTGAATACGACGCTATCGGTCTTGCCGTCGACGGATGGCGCGACGATACCTTCGCGGCCGCATTCATCTTGTCGATCTGCGCACTGCTCCGCTTCCGGAAGCAGCCATCGTTCGGCACCGCGCTGCTGGTCGGCCTTGCGACCGGCGCGGCGTGCCTGACGCGAATCACGTCGATCACCTTCGTCGTGCCGGGCCTCGCGTGGGTCGTGCTGAGCGGAGGCGGCAGCGTCCGCGAACGCCTGACACACGGTGCGACGGCCGTGCTGATCGCAACCGCGCTGGTCGCCCCGTTTCTCATCAGTTGCGCGCTCTCGACCGGCGATCCGCTGTTTTCCATCAACGCGCACACGACCTATTACCGGTTCGCCGAGGGGGCTGCGAGCCGAGCGCCGATGAGTGCCACGGAATACATCCGCGCGAAAGCCGCGAGCCATCCCGTCGCGACCCTCGACGTCGGCCTCACGGGGCTGTTCGTCAGGCCGTTCGTCAGCAAATGGTCGGCGTTCGACATCTGGATCCGCGGGCTTTCCACGGCGCTGTCGTGGTCGGCGCTGGCCGGGCTCGTGTTATGGACGTTCACCCCCGCAGGCCGCCTGATGCTCGTCCTGCTGGCGGCCTCGCTGCTCCCATACGCGTTCACATGGAACATCGGGTCGGGCGGCGACTGGCGCTTCACGTTGTACGCCTACCCGGTTTTCATCGTCGCCGGCGTCTACGCGTGGTCAAGCGTCGTCGCTGCGGCGCGGCGCCGGCGGGCGATCCGGCCGCTCGTCCTTCGCGCCTCGGCGGTAGCCGTGATCGCGCTCGTCCTGACGGCGGCATACGCGGCGCTGCCCTGGTGGACGGCAAGCGAAACGATCGGGCGGAAGGAAGCGCTGACGATCGAAGCGGACGAGCGCAGCCGCGTTTTCTACCGGCAGGGCTGGTCGGCCTCACGCCTGGAAGGGAACGCGAACGTGCGCGTGTCGCGCGTGCCGCAGGCAACCGTCCATGTGCCGCTTCCGGTGAAGCGTGCCTACGAGATCGTGCTGCGCTTCGATCCGGTCGCGCCGCCTCTCCAGGAACGCGTCACGGTCCTTCTCAACCGGCAGATGCTCGGCACGCTTCGGCTGTCGTGGGACCCGGGACGCGTCGGCGCCTACCGGCTATCGCTGCCGGAGGCGTGGGTCAGGGCCGGCGACAACGAGATCACGCTCGTGCCCGAGCGGCTGGTGCCGGCGGGGATCGCCGGACCGATGTTTACATGGCTGAAAGGCGACGAGAGTCTCGGCGTGCGGATGTGGTACCTGCGCGTCCTGGACTGATGCCGGGTCGAGCCCGCCGGAAACTAGACATCCAGTTCGACGGCTTCCTCGGCGCGCTCCATGATGAACCGGAAACGCGCGGACGGATCCTTTCCCATCAGCTCGTTGATGATGCGGTCGGTGACGATCTGATCCTCGATGTCGACGCGCAGCAGCCGCCTGGTGCGCGGATTCATCGTCGTTTCCCACAGGACCTTCGGCATCATCTCGCCCAGCCCCTTGAACCGCGTGATCTCGGGGTTCGAACGGCCGTGGCCGTGCAGTTTCAAAATGCGCGCCTTGTGCGCTTCGTCCAGCGCCCAGTAGCTTTCCTTGCCGATGTCGATGCGGTAGAGCGGCGGCTGCGCGAGAAAGACGCGGCCGGCAGTGATCAGCGGCTGCATGTGGCGGTAGATGAACGTCATCAGCAAGGTCGCGATGTGATGGCCGTCGGAGTCGGCGTCGGCCAGGATGATGATCTTGCCGTAGCGGACGCGCGACAGGTCGAAGTTCTTGCCGAGGCCGCAGCCGAGGGCGGTGACGAGGTCGGTGAGTTCCTTGTTCTCGAGCACCTTGGCGAGGGATGCGCTCTCGGTGTTGAGCACCTTGCCGCGCAGCGGCAGAATCGCCTGCCGCACGCGGTCGCGCCCCTGCTTCGCCGATCCGCCGGCGGAGTCTCCCTCGACGATGAAGATCTCGCTGTCCTCGCGGCCGGGTGACGAGCAGTCGCTCAGCTTGCCCGGCAGTGTCAGGCGGCCCGACGTGGCCGTCTTGCGCGTGACCTCCTGCTGCGCCGCGCGGCTTGCCTCGCGGGCGCGCGCCGACAAAATGATCCGGCCGACAATCGACTCCGCGACCGAAATGTTCGTGTTCAGCCAGTGCTCGAGCGCCGGACGCACCTGCGAGTCGATCGCGGCGGTCGCTTCGGGGTTGTTCAACCGATCCTTGGTCTGCCCCTGGAACTGCGGCTCCGCGAGAAAGACGCTGAGCACACCGACGAGTCCCTCGCGAATGTCTTCCGCCGTCAACGTCACGCCTTTCGGCGACAGGTTGTGCGTCTCGATGAAGTTGCGCACGGCCTTGCCGAGCCCGGTGCGGAAGCCGTTCTCATGTGTACCGCCCGATCCGGTCGGGATGCCGTTCACGTAGCTGCGGACGTGCTCGTCGGTCGACTGCGTCCACTGCAGCACCATGTCGAGCCGGATGCCGCTCTCGTCGTTCTCGCGCGTCAGCGTGAACGGCGTGTCGTGCACCGGCGTTGCCGAACGTTCGGTCACGACCTTCTTCAGGTAATCGACGATCCCCTCGGAGTGCTGGTAGACGACTTTGTCGCCGTGTGCTTCGTCCTCGAACGCGATGCGGACTCCCTTGTGCAGGTAACTCGCGACTTCGAGACGCTCCCTGATGACCGCGGGATCGAACTCCACTTTGGGAAAGATGGTGGCGTCGGGACGAAAGAACACCGTGGTCCCGGTTCCCCTCGCCGGCCCGAGTTTCTTGACCGGATCGACCGGGACCCCCTGCTTGAATCGCTGCTGCCAGGTGGAGCCTTCGCGCTTGACTGTCGCGATCAACTCCTTCGACAACGCGTTGACGACGCTGGCGCCGACGCCGTGAAGGCCCCCGGCCGTCTTGTAATTGCCAGCCTCGAACTTGCCGCCCGCGTGCAGCGTGGTGAAGATCACCTCCAGCGCGCTCTTCCTGGTCTTGGGGTGCTTGTCCACCGGTATGCCGCGGCCATCGTCCGACACCGTGATCGATGCGCCGTCTTCGTGCAGGATGACGGCGACGTTCGAGGCATATCCGTTCATCGCCTCGTCGATGGAGTTGTCCAGTATTTCCCAGACGAGGTGATGCAGGCCGGTGCTGCCGACACCGCCGATGTACATGCCGGGGCGCTTGCGCACCGGTTCGAGGCCCTCGAGGACCGTGATGTCTTTCGCTGTGTAGGATGCCACCGCCGGCTATCTTAGCGCGGGACGATCCTCCGATCGATTACACGAACGGAGAGTGATGCGCATGGTACCGGCCTGGTTGTCCACCCGCCGGTCGACTCACGGGCGAACGCCGCCCGCATTGAAGCGGTGGGAGAACGCCCGCGACGACCGCTGCTGGAGTGTTCCATTCGCACCGACGTGCAGAAACAACGCGGCCACCTCATGAGCGTCGGCCCACCGAATTCCCGAGTCGGGTCCCAACACATACAGCGCCGTCGAGAGCGCGTCCGCGCGCAACGCGCTGTCTGACCAGACGGTCACCGAGCCGCCGAACGGTGCGGGCCTGCCCGTTCGCGGATCGAGAATGTGTCCCACACGCGTGGCGTTCACCGTGAGGTCGCGTTCGGATCCGGCGGACGTCGATATCGATCCCCCGGTCATGGTCAGCGACACCGCGGACGTGCCGCGGGTTCGCGGATGCGCAATGCCGACCGGCCAGCCGTCGCCATCCGGGGGTACGCCGGACACGGCGACTTGACCTCCAAAATCGATCAGCCAGGGCACAGCATCGCCCAACGCCGTGCGCACCCGATCGAGCGCTTCGCCTTTCCCGAACGCCCCTACATCAATCGACACACCTGACGGTTGCGCCAGGGTGCAGCGTTCGCGGTCAAGACTGATGCGCTGCCAACCACTGTGCGCGCGTGCCACGTCGAGATCACCACCCGATGGCACGCGACCTGGACCGTGTAAATCCCACGCTTGGACAAGCGAACCGATGGCCGGATCGAAGGTTCCTCCCGTCTGGGCAACCAATCGGTCCACGTTCGTCAGCAGGCGACACATCGCCGGTGTCAGGGGTTGGGGCCCACCGCCGGCCGCACCATTCAACCGGGAAACCTCGCTGTCGGGTCGCCACGTGCTGAGCTCCGCTTCGGTGCGCTCGATCAACTCGAGCATCTGCTCCAGGCGCTGGAGTCCATGAGCGCGCGACGCCGCGTAGGTCGTCAAGACCACGCGCGTGCCCATGACGAACGCCTCGCGCGAGTGTGCCGTCGCGTGCTCGGTGGTCGCCGGGCGAATCCCCGTCACCACGACGAGCGCGAACGACACGGCGGTCAAGGCACGTACGTTCATGCCGACGACGACCGCGGGCGGACCTCGACCCGGCGCCACAGCGCCAGACCAGACGCGAGGTGGATGCCGTAACTAGTGGCGAACACCAACCCGCTGCCGATATGCAGCCACCGAATGACGATGTGCGCGCGTTCGTTGACGATGACCGGCAACAGATAGCCGGTGAGCGACATCGCCGCAAATGTGATGAGCGACGCGAGACCAGAACGACGCAGCGGTGCCCTCCCCACGAGTTTCGCCGCCACATGCGCGTTAAAGACGACGCCGAAGATCACGAGCAGCGCAGGAGCGGACAGGAGGTGCAGATCGAGCGTCAGTGGTTGCAGCGGATGATTCACGACGGCCAGGGGATCATCGGTGACCAGCATGTCCTTCATCCAGAAGTACAGGATGCCGGTGGCGATGACGACCACCGAGAGCGCGTTGAAAGTGCGGCGATGCCAGGATCTCACCGGGGGGACTCGTGCAGTCGACGGGCATCCGCCGCAATGAGCACCGCGTCGATGGCGAGGACGCGGCGAATCGCATCGGTGACGGCGTTGGCCGTCAACGTCGCACCCGCGATGGGTCGGATGGCGCGGTTCAGGCGCATGTCATCCTCGAGGCGACGCCCGGCGAACTGACCGAGAAAGGCAGCCGGCGCCTGGTACTCGAGCGGTTCGAGAAACGCGACGACGTCCACGCGCCTGATCCGACCCGCCGCGTCCAGCGAAATCAGGAGCGATTCTTTCTTGGTGCGCACCGTGTGCGTGTCGATATAGGCGCGGCCGATGACAGAGACACCGGTCCGCGCCGTATACCGTGCAATGAGCGGCGAGTCGATCGGACTGCCGCCTCGTGCCGACGCCTCCTTCACCTGTTCCTTCGTGAGAAACAGGCGCTCTGATGAGATCGTCGCCCCCGGATAGACGAGCGTCAGCGCCTCGTCACGCGACAGCTGTGGAAGGGCGAACGCGCCTGCCACCGCGAGCATGACCGCCACCGCTGTGACCGGGATCCTGGCCGCGGCCCGTCGGATCTGATCCACGTTCAGAACGCGTAGCCCAAGGCGACACTGAACTGATCGCGGCCGGTGCGGGCTTTGTTCGACGTGATCTGATAGTCCGCCTTGACCACGATGTTGCCGATCGGTTTCAACTCCACTCCCAGCACATGCATCGTCTGATCGCGCGAGGGATCGGGCGAAAACCCGGCGGGCACCGCCTGCTGGGTGTTCAGGCGCTCGAAGCGGTAGAACGGCGCCAAACTCATCCGCGTGGCCCGCTGTGACAGCACGTTGTACGCAACCTGGCCATAGCCACCCGCCATGGTATCGCCAACGGCGGCGGACCCGACGACACCCAGTGCCGCGTTCAACTCGCCGGCACCATCAAGGCTCGCGCGTGCGAACAGACCGCGGATGTCGAATCCCCGGATCTGCGCCTGGCCGTGAATTTCCACGATCGTGGTACCCACCTTCGTGCGCTCGAACTGACCCTGACCGGAATTTCCCTGATAGAGCCCGATGCCCGCGAAGATGCCCAGAACCGGCGCCACATCTGCGCGGCCGGCGAAGGCCCAGTCGTTGGCGATGGCCTCGGCTCCCCCCTGTCGTCCGTCGCGGAGCCCGCCGGCAGTAAACCCTTGCGCGTTCAAGCCATTGACTAAGTAAGCCCGGAACGTGACGGGCCCGGCGGACCCGACTACTCCGGCCCCGTTCTCGTGCCACGTGGAGGGAATGATGCGACGCTCAGTCTCCGGACGGCGAGTCCCGATGAAAACGTTGGGCTCGTGATATTCGTTGACCAGGCCCAGCGGCACGAGCAGCATGCCGCCTCGAACAGACAGATGTTTGTTGATCCGGAAGTCGAGGTACGCGAACTCAACACCGACTTCCTCGCCGCCGTGCTCGAACTCGATTTCCGAGTTGAAAAGGAACCGATCGTTGAAACGGTACCCGGTGTAGAGAATGGCGCGGAGCAGGTCGATACGAGCGTCCTTGCCGAGGTGGGTACCGCTCTCATTCGCCGAAGCCCTGCGCTCAAAGAGCATCTCTCCGTAGCCCGCGAACGAGACGCCGGTCGTCCGCTCGTAGACGGACGCAGCCGACGGTCCGAGGCCGAGCGCTTGCCGCTGGTCTTGTGTCAGCTTCTCACCGGCTTTCGTCTCGCCGCTCCGCAGCCGTTCGACTTCGGCCGCGAGCAGGTCGAGACGTCGCTTCAGCTCTTCAGGTGAGAGTTGTGGCTCCGTGTTTTGGACGGGTTTTTGCGGTTCGCCGTTGTCGGGTTGACCGGCCGTCTGGGCCAAGAGCAGCCCTGGGTGAATCAATAAAACGACCGCCGCTGCAGCGACGGTCGAACGGACGCGCGAGAGATGCATCGAGGCCTCCAGAAATATCACGGTGTTGCAAGTGTCCTGAAATCATATATCCGACCAAATAGGTCGGTCAATATTCTGGTCATCCCGTCCGGGCGCTGAACTCGAAAAATACCCCGCCTGAGGCCTCAGGAAAATCTCCGTAATGTCTTTATTGCAAAGTACTTGCAGGCTTGTCAGCGCCCAGATTCCTGCCGGCGGGGACCCCGATAGGACCCGACGCTAAAGCGCGAGGATCTTCTTGAGGATTGCGATCTGCCCCGCATGATAGGCGTCGTGCTGGACGATGCCATGGAGGAGTTCGTAGCAGGTGACACCGGTGCCGAGCGGTCGGGAGCGCGAATCGTTCGTGGGGGTCAGCAGACGATCGTCGGACATGGCAGCCACCGCCTGAACGAGCCGGATGTGCGCCGCGTCGAGCGCGGCGAGCGCGTGCGTCCAGCGCGCCGGCGTCGGGTCTCCCGGACCCGGCCAGTCGCCCGTGACGGGTTCACCTGCCGGCTTGCCCCCCGCGCGGTCCGCCACTTCATTCCGCCAGCCCGTCATGTGCAGGACGATGGCCCAGATCGAGTGCGCGCCGCGGGGAGGCGCGGCAGCGGCCTCTTTCGCCGTCACGCCTTTCAGGATCTCCTTGACCGGCGAGCCGTGCCAGGGGTCGCCGTCGTGCGCGCGTTTGAGTTGGTCGACGAGCCGTGCTGCTTCCGCCATTCGTGTCGCTCGATCCGCTACTCGAGCAACAACGCACCGGGATCCTCGACGAGCTGCTTGAGGCGCACGAGGAATTGCACCGCTTCAGAGCCGTCGACAATGCGATGGTCGTACGTGAGGGCCGTGTACATCATCGGCCGGACGACGATCTGCTTGTCGATCGCCACAGGCCGATCTTTGATGGCGTGCAGCCCGAGGATGCCGACCTGCGGCGGATTGAGGATCGGCGTGCTCAGCAGCGATCCGAAGACGCCGCCGTTGGTGATCGTAAAGGTGCCGCCTTTGAGATCGGCGAGCGACAGCGTCCCGTCTTCCACCGCCTTCGCGAACCCGCGCACCTTCTTCTCGATTTGCGCGAACGACAGCCGGTCGGCATCGCGCAGCACGGGCACGACCAGCCCTTCCTTCGCCCCCACGGCAACGCCGATGTCGAAGTAGTGCTTGAGGACCATCTCGTCCCCCTGGATCTCCGCGTTGATCCGGGGGAAGTCGCGCAGCGCGCCGACCGCCGCTTTGACAAAGAACGAGGTGAGCCCGAGGTTCACGCCGAAGCGGTCCTTGAAGCCCTGCTTGTGGCGCTCGCGAACCGCCATCACACCGGTCATGTCGACCTCGTTGAAGGTCGTCAGCATCGCCGCGGTGCTTTGCGCCTCGAGCAGGCGGCGCGCGATGGTGGCGCGGCGCTTGGACATGCGCACGCGCTCTTCGGTGCGGTCTCCCTCCGGCTGCCGTCGATCCTCGCGGACGGGGAGGACGGGCCGCGCTTCCGGCTTTGCCGTTGCGGCGGTCGCAGCTGGCGTCGGTGCCGCGGCGGCCTTCGCAGTGGCGTCGGTCTTCGGCGTCGCGTCGGCGGACGCCGCTTCGACGTCCCGCTTCATGACGCGTCCGGCCTCGCCGCTGCCGCGGACCTGATTGAGATCGACCTCGTTCTGCTGCGCGGCGTTGCGCGCCGCCGGGGTCGCGCGCGTCTTCTCCGGCTTCGCGGCTGCCGCGGGGGCAGCCGCCTGAGCTTTCGGCGCCTCGGGCGCCGACCCCTTCCCCGCGCCGGCATCCTCGATGACGCCGATGACGTCGCCGACCTTCACGTCGGCGCCGTCCCCCTGAGTGATCTTCCCCAGAACGCCGGCCTGGGACGCAGCGACTTCGAGATCGATCTTGTCTGTTTCGAGCTCGACCAGCGCCTCGCCGACCTTGACGAAGTCCCCTTCCTTCTTCAGCCACTTCGCCACTCGGGCGTCCACAATTGACTCGCCGACTTCGGGAACGACCACGTTAGCGGGCATAGATCTCCTCGACCATGTCTATTCACTCGGAGGAATGGAAGGACTCGAAGATGCTCGAAGGAACCTGCTCAAGTTCTTATCCTTCGAGTCCTTCGAGTCCTTCGAGTAAAGCTCGTTACCCAGCGACCTGCTCGGGGGCGGGCTTGGTGCCGGGCGTGGCGCGACCCGCGGCGCGCGGCGCCTGCGCGAACGCCGATTCGACGAGCAACTGCTGCTGGCGCGCGTGACGCGCGGCGGATCCTTCAGCAGGGCTGACGCTGCGCGGACGGGCGATCGATCGCACCGCGCGGCCGCCCGCGGCCTCGAGCAGATGCGGGCGGATGAAGTCCCACGCCCCCATGTTCTCCGGCTCTTCCTGCACCCACACGATGTCGTCGGCGGCCGCATACGCGTCGAGAGTGCTCTTGAGCGCTTTCGACGGCACGGGGTACAGCTGTTCGATCCGGACGATGGCGACGTCGGTCGCGGCGGCGCGCCGGTCGCTCCCCGCGAGATCGACGTACAGCTTGCCGCTGCACAGAAGCACGCGGCGGACGTCACCAGCGCGACGCTGTGCCGCCGGGTCGTCGAGCACCGCGTGGAACCGCCCTTCCGCCAGCTCGCGCGGCGTCGAGGCGACCATCGGATGCCGCAGCAGGCTCTTCGGCGACAGCACGATCAGCGGCAACGGGTCGGTCAGGAGCAGCGCGGCCTGCCGTCGCAGCAGGTGGAAGTAGTTCGCCGCGGTCGTGCAGTTGGCGATGCGCATGTTGGTGTCGGCGGCAAGCTGGAGGAACCGTTCGGGCCGCGCGCTCGCGTGATCCGGCCCCTGCCCTTCGTGCGCATGCGGCAGCAGCATCACCAGTGACGGCTGCTGTCCCCATTTGGCGCGCGCCGAGACGACGAACTCGTCGACGATGACCTGTGCGCCGTTGATGAAGTCGCCGTACTGCGCTTCCCAGATCACCAGCCGCGACGGCGCCTGCACGTTGTAGCCGTACTCGAACCCGAGCACCGCGTTTTCCGACAGCGGGCTGTTGTGGATCTCGAACGCGGCGCGGGCCTGTGGAATCGCCTGGAGCGGCACGTGCACCGCCCCCGTCTTCACGTCGTGCAGGACGGCGTGACGATGGCTGAACGTGCCGCGCTCGACGTCTTCACCCGTGAGCCGGACGCTGACGCCATCGGCGAGAATGGAGCCGAGCGCCAGTTCCTCTGCCGTGGCCCAGTCTATCGATCGCTCGTCGGGCTGCGCCAACGCCTGACCACGCTTTTCCCGGGCACGCTCCAGCTTCTTGTGAATGGCAAATCCAGCGGGTGTCTCGAGCAGCGAGCGATTCAACTCCGCCAGCCGCTCGAGCGGCACGCCCGTCTGCGCCCTGGCGGCGGCTCCGGGCGGCGGCGTTTCCAGCTGGGGCTCGACGAAGTCTTTCTCCGGCTGCAGGTTGTCCAGCACCTGCTGCAACTGGTCCATGTACCGCGTGTTCAGCGCCTCGGGTTCGGATGCCGTCATGGCGCCGCGCTCGACGAGGGTGCGGGCCCAGATCTCGCGAACCGTCGGGTGCACGGCAATCTTCTGGTACATCACCGGCTGGGTGAACGCCGGTTCGTCCCCTTCGTTGTGTCCCCAGCGCCGATAGCCGATCAAGTCGATGAGAAAATCCCGCCGGAACCTCGCTCGATAGGCGATCGCCAGCCGCGCCGCCTCGACGCACGCGGCGGGGTCGTCGGCGTTGACATGCACGATCGGAATCTTGAATCCGCGAGCGAGTCCGCTCGCATACGACGTGCTGTAGGAATCACGCGTGTCGGCCGTGAACCCGAGCTGGTTGTTGGCGATGATGTGGATCGTGCCGCCGGTGTCGTACCCGCGCAGCCGGCTCAGGTTCAGCGTTTCGGCGACGATGCCCTGGCCCGGGAACGCGGCATCGCCGTGAATGAGGATCGGCACGCTGCGGGACGGATCGAATGTCGGCGCCCCGCCCCCCTCACACGTCGTCCCGGCCGCGCGCGCCATGCCCACGACGACCGGATCGACCGCCTCGAGATGGCTCGGATTCGGCGGCATCGAGATCTCGAGGTTCATGGCGCGGCCGTCCTTGACGGCGCGCTGCGCCCCGGCGTGATATTTCACGTCGCCCGTCCACGCCATGTCCTCGCGGAAATTTCGGGACGACACCGGGTCCTTGAACTCGGCGAGGATCTGCTCGTACGGCTTGCAGAGCACGTGCGCCATCACGTTGAGCCGGCCGCGGTGCGCCATGCCGATGAGGATCGAACCGATGCCTGCCTCTCCGGCCTCGCCGATCACCTCGTCGAGGATGGGCACGAGCATGTCGAGGCCTTCGATCGAGAACCGCGTCTTGCCGGGAAAGGTGCGGTGCAGGAAACGCTCGAAGGCTTCGACCTGGGTGAGCCGGTCGAGCAGCGCCACCGGGTTGATTGGATCCGCCGGCTCGCGGAAGCGGCCGTCCTCGGCGGCCTGACGCAGCCACTGCCGTTCCTCCGGCACGAAGACCTGGGCGTAGTCGTAGCCGGTCGTCGAGCAGTAGACGCGGCGGAACGCGGCGACCAGCTCCTGCATGTTCGCCGACGCCGCAGAGAGCGGCGACGAGATCAGGCTGGCCGGCAGGCGGCGAAGATCGTCTTCGCTGATGCCGTGGCGCTCCGGCCGCAGCGTCGGGTCGCCGGGTGGCTTCGCGCCGAGCGGATCGAGCTGCGCGGCGAGATGCCCGTAGCGCCGGATCGACTGGGCCAGGTTGACCGCCGACACGGCGGCGCGCGGCGGCAAGGAGGGTCCGGCGGGCGTCACCTCCTCGTCCGCGGGCGGCGTCCATTGTTCGAAGATGGCGCGGGTTTCGGCGTCCACGGAAGCGGGATCGTTCCGAAAACGCTCGTACAGCTCGAGCACGTAGCCACGGTTGATGCCGGAGAACCCCTCCCACGCCGCCATAATCCTTATAATCCTACCCCATGCTTCCGCTGCTCGCCTTGTCCTTAGTCCTTACGCAAGCGCGTGTTGCGGCGCTCGGCGGCAGGCGGTCTTCGGGGGGACCCGCAGCGGATGGCACGTCGATACGGTGGACTGGAGCGGCGACGCGCTGGCCTTCACGGTGGACGCTCGCCAGGTTGACCGCGTCACGCGCGCGATGACGCGGGGCGATCGCCGTGATGAGCCCGTGACGCCTGTTCACCGAACAAGCCGCCCCGCATCACCGGTCATGCCAGCGGCGGCGGCGCCTCGGGCGTGACCGGCACCACCTTCGTGAACTGCCCGCGCTGCAGCAGTTCCCGTCCCTTGCCGCCCCGGCCGGTGACTTCGTACTTGGTGGTACTGATCGTCTGCTCCGCCCCGCGGCTGGTCTCCACCGTCATGAGGTCGCGATCGCCGGAGGAGGCAATGAATCCGAGCACCCGATCGTCGGCGTCCAGCTTGATCAGGATCACGCCGCGGCCGGGCCCTGACAGGTAATTCACTTCGGTCGCCCTGGTCAGCATCGCACGCGCCTCGCGGGTCGCGGCGATCAGTATTTCGCCGCCCGTCAGCCTGGCCACGCCGACGACCTCCGCGCCGTCCGCCACCCGCGCGTATCGGCGCCCCGCCCGGGTGCTTGGCTCGACGAACGCTTCCAGCGAAAAACGCAGGCTGTAGCCGTCGCTGGTTACCGCCACCGCGTGCACCGGTGGCTCGGCTCCTTCCTTCTTCGCCGCGATCGCGCCCGCGACGCGCGGATCGAGACTGAAAGCGGCGACGATGCGTTCGCCGTCCTTGAGCTTGAACAGCCGCTGGATCGGCTCCCCGTAGCCGGTCGATGCCGGCACGTCGGCGATGCGAACGCTGTAGGCGGCGCCGAAGTTGCTGAAGAAGCCAACCGACGCGCGGGTGCTGCCCTGGGCCACCGCCAGCACCGCATCCCCCTCGCGGAGCCGCGTCGTCGACAGGTCCTTCACTTCCTTCTGACGCTTGATCCAGCCGTCGCGCGAGACGATGACGACGTTGTCTTCCTCGATGATGAAGTCTTCCGCCGTGTACTCGGATTCCCCTGCATCACTGGAAATCCTGGTGCGCCGCGCGTCGCCGTATTGCTTCTGAATCTTCTCGAGCTCGTCGCGGACGATGGCCCAGCGGCTTTCGTCGCTCTTGAGGAGGCCGCCAATCAGGCGCGCCCGCTTCCGCTTTTCGTCGAGCTCCCTGGTGATGACGAGAATCTCGAGCTTCGCCAGCCGATAGATCTTCAGCTCGAGGATCGCATCCGTCTGCTCGGCGTCGAGCTCGAAGCGCTTGATGATCGCCTGGGCCGCGTCGGCCTTGCCCTCGGAACGCCGCACGATACGAAGGATTTCGTCGAGCGCGTCGAAGACCTTCTCGAAGCCCTCGAGGATGTGGATTCGCTTGCGCAGCGATTCGAGCTCGTGCTCGAGGCGCCTGGTGACCACTTCGAGCCGGAAGTGCAGGAAGTAGAAGAGCATCTGGTGCAGGTCCAGCCGCTCCGGGCGCCCTACCTCCGGGTTGCCATCGGTCGGCACGAGGCTCGTCAGGTTGACCGGGAAGTTGGTCTGCAGCGGCGTGTGCTTGAACAGGTACGCCATGACCATCTTCTCGTCCGCGTCCTTCTTCAGCTCGATCGCAATCCGCACGTCGTCCGTCGAGAGATCGCGGACGTCGAGGAGCGGCGGCAGCTTGCGGCTCAGGGCGACGTCGGCGATTCGCTCGACGAGCGTCGACTTGTTCGCGGTGTAGGGAACGCTGGTGATGTAGATGGTCTTCGCGGTCCGCGTTTCGGGACCCATCTCCCACGTCGCGCGCAGCCGTATCGCTCCTGAGCCGGTCCTGTAGATCTCTTTCAGTTCGTCGGCGGAATTGAGCATTTCTCCGCCGGTCGGGAAGTCCGGCCCCTTGATATACCGGCACAACTGGACGCTGCTCAAGTCTGGGTTGTCGAGCAGCTTGATCAGTGCGGTGCACACCTCTGTGAGGTTGTGCGGCGGGATATTGGTCGCCATGCCGACGGCAATTCCCGTAGCCCCGTTGATCAGCAGGTTGGGAATGCGCGACGGCAGCACCACCGGCTCGTTCTTGGTGCCATCGTAGCTGGGACGGAACGGCACCGTCGATTGATCGATCTCGGTCAACAGCTCGTCGGAGAGCCGCGCCAGCCGGCATTCGGTATACCGCATCGCGGCCGCGCTGTCGCCGTCGAGCGAACCGAAGTTACCCGAGCCGTCGACGAGCGGATAGCGCAGGGAAAACGGCTGCGCCATGCGCACGAGCGTTTCGTAGATTGCCATGTCGCCGTGCGGGTGATAGCTGCCCATGACGTCGCCGACCACCTTGGCGCACTTGCGATGCTTGACGTCCGCGGTCAGGTTCTGCTGCCACATCGTGAAAAGGATGCGGCGCTGGACCGGCTTGAGGCCGTCGCGGACATCCGGCAGCGCGCGGGACGTAATGACGGAGAGCGCGTAGTTCAGGTAACGGGTCTGCGCGGCTTCGTGCAGCGGAACGCGCTCGTCGTCGGTGGGGCCCGAAGGGGTGTCGATCTCGGTTTCAGTGTCGAACAGGGTTGCGGGTTTGTCTTTCCGTTTGGCCATCAGGCGACAAGGATAACGCATGCTCCAATCCGCAATTGGCACCGGCCGCCAGCGCGCCGTCCTCCACAATCATGAATCGTCCATGCGTAATTACCGATACCTCCACTACGACGTCTTCACCGATGCGCCGTTCGAGGGCAATCAACTGGCGGTGTTTCCGGCGCCGGCGGGCCTCTCGACGGAGCAGATGCAGGTGATCACGCGCGAGATGAACTTCTCCGAGTGCACGTTCATCTTCCCGGCGGAAGCGCCGGACACCAACGTCCGTATGCGCATCTTCACGCCGGGCGAGGAATTGCCGATGGCCGGACATCCGACTATCGGCAGCACGTTCGCCCTGGCGGCCGAGGGGGTCATCACGCCTGGCCAGAACGGTTTCGTCTTCGGGCTCGGCGTCGGACCGACGCCGGTGGCGCTCGAGTGGATTGGCACGACGCTGGACTTCGCGTGGATGACGCAGCGGAACCCGGCCTTCGGCGCAACGGTCACAGGCCGTGCCGCGTTCGCCCGCGCGCTTGGAGTGGCGGAGGCGGACCTCCACGGCGCGCCGATCCAGGCCGTCTCGTGCGGCGTCCCCTTTCTCTTTGCTGCGCTCACGTCGCGCCACGCTGTCGATGGCGTCTCGGTCGATCGCAATGCGTTGGCTGCATCCTGCAAGGCGTCGGGGTTCGACGAGCTGCCGGTCTTCATATTCACGACGGATCGCGCGGACTCGACCGGGCCCGAGACGGTCTACAGTCGCATGCTGGCGCCCGGCTTCGGCATCGTCGAGGATCCCGCGACCGGTGGTGCAAGCGGCCCGCTCGGTTGCTACCTGTTCGAGCACCGGCTGGTGGCGCGGGAGCTTCTCCAGCACGCCGTCAGCCTGCAGGGCGTGAAGATGCTTCGGCCCAGCCGCATTCACATTTCGATCGAGGCGACGGGCGAGGACATCACGCGCGTGCGCGTCGGCGGGCGGAGCGTGCGGATGGGTGACGGATCGCTGCAGTTCTGATCGAGTGCCGCGGTGATCCGGGGGGCGAGGATCGGCCGCGGCGGTCTCGCTCGCTACGCCAGGCTCAGTACCGAGCGGACCGATGAATTGGAGCTCTCAGGTGCTTTCAACACGTCGAGGGCGGCGTCAATCGAGACGGGACAGAGCCCCGAGCCGCTGGATTCGCGCAACACGTGGGCAACGGCGTCGGGAGGCATGCCCTTGCGGTAGGGGCGGTCGGCCCGGAGTGCGTCGGTGACGTCGGCGACCGCAAGAACGCGCGCGGCAAGCGACAGCGTGTGGCCCGGCATGCCGCGGTGGTAACCGCGCCCGTCCATGCGTTCATGATGCGCGCTCGCCTCGTCCGCAAGCGCATCGAAGATCGGCACGCAGCTGAGGATGTCGTAGGTATGGCGCGGATGCTGCCGGACGATGGCGAACTCGTCGTCGGTCAGGGGCCCGCGCTTGTCGAGGATGCGGTTCGGTACCGCGAGCTTGCCGATGTCGTGCAGCAACGCCATCTGCCGGAGGCGGGCAAGCTGGCTGACGGAGAATCCCAGCCGCTCGCCGATCCGCCCCGCCACAGCCGAGACCCCTTCGGAGTGTTCGTAGGTGTACGGGCTCTTCGCGTCGATCACCCACGCGAACGCCAGCGCAATCCGTTCGAGCGTGTCGGCGTCGGCGGTAATCGATGACGGCGCGGGAGCGAGTGATGTCACGATCGGGATCAGATCGTCGGTGCGGAGCGTATGCCAGAACCCCGGGCGCGCCGCGATGCGCGTGAACACCTTGACCAGTTCGGGATCGAACCAGCGTCCGCTTCGCTTCGCCACGGTGTCGAGAGCGGCCGCCGGACCGCCGGTTTCGAAGAAGATCTCCGCAACCTGCGCCAGGTTGATGATGCGCGCTTCCAGTGGAATACCCTGCCGGCGCAGGCCATCCGGATATCCCCAGCCGTCCCAATGTTCGTCCATCGAACGAATGGCTGCCGCGGTCTGGCGCGGGAACCCCATCGCCAGCGCGATCTGCGCCCCGCGATCGCAGCGAATCCGGAACAGCTCTCCGCCGCCGCGCGGTCCCTTCGTCGCAAGAACGGCGAGCTTGCGCAATCGTGAGAGAAGGCTGCCCCGCCGTTCGGTGTACTGCAGCGCGTAGGAGACCTGCTCTCCGAAACGGCGCCAGTCGCGCAGCCAGACCGCCCGCTTGACCTCGTGATCGTCCCCGCCGAACAGCTCGGTCACGCGCTGCGCGTTGCTGGAGCAGCCGGCGTCCTTGAGGAGGAGCGCGTGGTGAAGGTTGGTCTGCTGTTCGTCCGGAAGGCCGAGCGCCTGCGCGATGCGCATGCCGATGATGCACGACCGGTTGGCGTGCCCCGGCGGGTGCCCTTCGGTCAAGTCGAGCGCGTGACTCAGCCCTGAGATGACGGAGATGAGCGGAATACGCGCGGGCGCGCGCCGGTAGTGGAGCATCTGGATCACTCACGTGCTCGCAAGCCGGCAGCCGGGA